>NZ_JBEZKW010000020.1:0-115153 GCF_040651795.1 Streptomyces sp. NPDC048361 | reverse complement strand
ATGCGTACGAAAGGGTCTTCCGGCACATGTTCCCGGGTTTGACCCTGGCGGAGTTGGGGTTCTCGGCACGGGCCCCGGGCATGCCGGACCCTTGTGGTGGCCTGCGGGGGCCGTAGAGTGGCCGCTCCGACCGTTCCAGCTACCCCCGAGGACCACTGTGCGACGCCGACTTGCTGCCGCGCTCATCGTGCCGGCCTTGATGCTCACCGCGGCCTGCGGAGGAGGTGACGACGGAGCGAAGAAGAAGGACGCGTCCGCCTCCCCTTCCGCGCAGCCGTCGCAGCCCGCCGCCGCTCCCAAGCCGGTGTCCGACGCATCGCCGATGCCCACCGTCGCGGGTGACGCGGAGAAGAAGCCCACGATCACCATTCCCAAGGGCGATCCGAGCGGGAAGTTCGTCGTCAAGACGCTCACCGCGGGCACCGGCGCCGAGGTCAAGAAGGACGACCTCGCGGTGACCAAGTACACCGGGAAGATCTGGAAGAGCGGCAAGGAACTCGCCGGTTCGTACGACAAGGACGGCGTGCCCCAGGTCATCCCGGCCGGCTCGCAGACCTACATCCCGGCGTTCAGTGAGGCGGTGCTCGGCCAGAAGATCGGCGCCCGCGTCCTGGTCGTGGCTCCGCCGTCCGCCGCGTTCGGCGCCGCGGGCAAGCAGGAGCTCGGGGTGAGCGGCACCGACACGCTGGTCTTCGTCCTCGACGTCGACAGCGTGATGCCGAAGAAGGTCGACGGCACCCAGGCGTCCATCCCCTCGGACCTGCCGCAGATCAAGGCGGACAAGGAAGCGGCCGCCACGATCTCCGTTCCGAAGAACGACCCGCCGGCCAAGCTCGTCGACCAGGTCCTCATCGAGGGCAAGGGCCCCGAGGTCAAGAGCGGCCAGACCGTGTACATGCAGTACAGCGGCGCCACCTGGAAGCCCAACGAGGGCGCGCCGCAGGCGAAGCTGTTCGACACGTCGTGGAAGACCGGCGCGCCGTTCTCGACGACGATCGGTCAGGGTCAGGTCATCGAGGGCTGGGACAAGGGCCTCGTCGGCAAGAAGGTCGGCAGTCGTGTGCTGCTGGTCATTCCGCCGGAGCAGGGCTACAAGGACAAGGCGCAGGGCGCCGACATCCCCGCCAACTCGACCCTGGTCTTCGTCGTGGACATCCTCGGAGCAATGTAAGACTGGTGCGGTTGCCCATAGCGATCAGTAGGAGCATTACGTGAGCATCGACAAGCCCGAGATCGACTTCCCCGAGGGTCAGCCGCCGGCGGACCTGGAGATCAAGGAGATCTGGGAAGGCGACGGCGCCGTCGCCAAGGCCGGCGACAAGGTCAAGGTCCACTACGTGGGCGTGGCCTTCTCCACCGGCGAGGAGTTCGACGCCTCCTGGAACCGCGGCACCCCGCTTCAGTTCGAGCTCGGTGCCGGCCAGGTCATCGCCGGATGGGACCAGGGCATCCAGGGCATGAAGGTCGGCGGCCGCCGCCGGCTGACCATCCCGGCCCACCTCGCCTACGGCGACCGCGGCGCCGGCGGTGCCATCGCCCCCGGCGAGACGCTGATCTTCGTCTGCGACCTGGTCTCCGTCTGAGAGACACCTCGATCGGTCCTGAGCGATCGGACCTGATCGGAGCGAGGGTCCATGCCTGCGGGCATGGACCCTCGGCTTTTGCCCGGACAGCCCGGAGCGGTACGGTCAACGGTCGGAGCGCACAACGAGAGAGGGCGTAGGGCATCGATGGCGATTGCCAAGGCCGAGCGGCTGATGAACCTGGCGCTGTGTCTGCTCGGGACACGGCGGGCACTCAGCAAGCGCGAGCTGCGCGAGTCCATCGAGGCCTATCTGGAGGCCGGTTCCGACGACTCCTTCAACCGGATGTTCGAGCGGGACAAGGACGACCTGCGTGAACTGGGCCTGGTCATCGAGACCGTCGAGAACCTCGACGGCGAGACCGGCTATCTCGCCCGCCGCGACAGCAACCGGCTGCCGCCGGTCCAGCTCGACGCGGAGGAGGCCGCGGCCCTCGGGCTCGCCGCCCGCGTCTGGCAGCAGGCCCGGCTCGCGGGAGCGGCCAGCGGCGCACTCCAGAAACTGCGCGCCGCCGGCATGCCGGAGGCCGACAATCCGTATGAGCACAGCACGATCGAGCCGCGCATCCCGGTCCACGAGACGGCGTTCGAGCCGTTGATGCTGGCCTGCCGCGACCGGCGCCCGGTCGTCTTCGACTACCGCAAGGTCACCGCCGTACGCCCCGAGGAGCGGCACGTCGAGCCCTGGGGCCTGGAGTGCTGGCGCGGCCACTGGTACCTGGCCGGCTGGGACCGTGTCCGGGGCGCCGAGCGGGTGTTCCGGCTCAGCCGTATCTCCGGCAAGGTCCGCTCCCGCGCCGGCGCCTTCACCGCGCCCGTGCCCGATGTCGTCACCGTGCGCGAGACCGTCGAGACGTGGGCGGGGGAGACCGCGACCCGCTCGGCGAAGATCCGGCTGCGCGCCGGCGCCGGCTACCCGCTGCGCTCGCGGGCCACCTCGACGCGGGAACTCGGCGACGGGTGGGAGGAGTTGGAGATTCCGTACGGGCACGGGCTCGACGCCCACCTCGTGGAGTTCGGCCCCGACGTGGTCGTGCTGGAACCCGCCGATCTGCGGGCCGATGTGATGGACCGGCTGCGTGCCGTGGCCAAGGGCTGAGGGGGACCGTACGACCATGGCTGCCAATGCCATCGACCAGACGCGGCGGATGCTGTCGCTGGTGACCTATCTGCGCGAGCGCCCCGGCGCCCATGTCGCGGACGTCGCCCGCGCCTTCGGCATCACCGAGGACGAACTGATCTCCGACCTCGATGTGCTGCCCATGTGCGGCACGAGTTTCCGCGGCGGCGACCTCCTGGACATCGACACCGACGGCGACCGCATCTGGTGGCACAACCCGGACGACGTCGCGGCGCCGCTGCGGCTCGCCGCCGACGAGGCGACCGCGCTGCTCGTCGCCGCCCGGGCCGTCTCCACCCTGCCGGGTCTGCGCGAGGGCGACCGGCAGGCGCTGCTGCGCGCCACCGCCAAGCTGGAGGCCGCGGCGGGCGAGGCCGCCGGCGCCAGCTCGCGGCTCTCGGTCACCTTCGAATCCGAGGGCGGGGTCTTCGCCGAGGTCGACCGGGCGATCTCCGAGCGCCGCCGCCTGTGGGTGAAGTACTACTCGCCCGCGCGCGACGAGCTCACCGAGCGCGAGGTCGACCCGATCCGGCTCTTCGCCGTGGGTCACACGTACATGGAGGCGTGGTGCCGCCTCTCCGAGGCGCGGCGCACCTTCCGGCTCGACCGGGTCGCCGAGATCCGTCTGCTCGACGAGGCGTCCGCGCCGCCCGAGCTGGAACTGCGCGACCTGTCCGAAGGGCTCGTCCAGCCGTCCGCCGAGGACCCCGAGGTCGTCGTCGAGGTCGGCCCGGGCGGGCGCTGGGTCGCGGAGTACTACCCGCACGACAGCGCCGAGGAGCTGCCCGACGGCGGCCTGCGGATCACCCTGCGCACGCCCGACCCGGCGTCGCTGCGACGGCTCGCGCTGCGCCTCGGTCAGGACGGCCGGATCGTCTCGCCGGACGCTCTCGCCGAGAGCGCCCGGCGCGCGGCCACCGAGGCGCTGGCCGGTTACGAGGACCAGCGCACGCTCGACGACCGGAGCTGAGGAGAGTGCGGAACGTGTCGGTATTGCCCGGTATTTCCCGTCCTGTGATCCCGGTGCTCTTCAAGGCGGCCTGCCCGGAGTGCCGGGCCCGCTTCGAGCTCGGCGCTCCCGCGTTCCGCCTGGCGATCGGCGCGAGCCGCCGCACCACCTTCTACTCCTTCACCTGCCCCGAGTGCGGCTCGGCCGTCCGCAAGCCGGCCGGGGAGCGCATCATCGAGCTCCTCACCGGCGGCGGCGTCCGCACCCTCCGGCTCCACTCCACCGTCTAGGATCCGCCTCCATGTTCTGGCCGATGACCGCCATCGCCCTCGGGTTCCTCGGGATCGCCGTCCTAGGCGTCCTCGCCGTCAAGGTGTTCGTCGAGGCGCAGCGGCTCGGCCGCCAAGTGGCCGACACCACGCAGCGGATCAACCGCGCCGCCGAAGACCTGGAGCGCGCCGCGGTCCACCTCGCGGGCGCGGGGGAAACGCTGGGATGAACGGTGCGCCCCGATGTCGTCCGTTTCGGGACGGTACGCTGCACATCGCGGTCCAGCGAACGAGGCACGGTCCGCAAACGGGAGTGCGCACGGGGATTGCCCAGCGTTCACCCTTGCGCGTTACGATCGCTGCACGTAAGGCGTCCGGACATCCGTCCGGCGGCCCCAAGCAGCCCCCAACCCTGCAGCCTCGGTGAGAAGGTAAACGCTTATGTTCGGAAGGCTCGGCGCCCCCGAGATCATTCTCATCCTGATCGTCGTCGTCCTGCTGTTCGGCGCGAAGAAGCTCCCGGACATGGCGCGGTCGCTCGGCAAGTCGGCCCGCATCCTCAAGAGCGAGGCCAAGGCCATGAAGTCCGACGGTCAGGCACCGGCCGACCCGCCCACCCCGGGCGAGCAGCCGCCGGCCCAGCGCACCATCCAGTCGGCGCCCGGCGACGTGGGCAGCGCTCGCCCCGTGGCCGAGCCGACGGACACCAACAAGCGCTGACACCGGGCCCCAGCAGGCGCTGATCACCACCGGTGTGAACAGAGCGACCTGCCGCACGAGATGAGGACGTGGGTTGCTCAAGTCTGCCCGCAAACAACAGAGGGACCCCGAGGGGCGGATGCCGCTCTCGGACCACCTTCGCGAGCTGCGCAACCGGCTCGCGAAGTCGGTGTTCGCGATCCTGGTCTGCTCCATCGTGGCGGCGTTCTACTACAAGGACATCGCCGAGCTGATCACGAAGCCGATCAAGGAGGCCGTGGACTGCACGGTGCCCTTCACCGAGCTCACCAAGAAGGACAGCCACGACACCTGCGGCAACATCACGATGTCCGGTCTCATGGGGCCGTTCACTCTGATGATCAAGGTGTCCCTGGTGACGGGTGTGGTCGCGGCCAGCCCGATCTGGCTCTACCAGCTGTGGGCCTTCGTCTCGCCCGGTCTGCACCGGCACGAGAAGCGGTACTCGCTCAGCTTCGTCGCGGCCGGCTTCCCGCTCTTCCTCGCCGGAGCCTGGTTCTCGTACAACGTGCTGCCCGCGGCGGCCACCGTGCTCCTGGGCTTCACCCCGGCGGGCGTCGCCAACCTCCTGCCGCTCAACGAGCTCATCGACCTCGTCACGCGCATGATCATCGTCTTCGGCCTCTCCTTCGAGCTGCCGCTGTTCCTCGTCATGCTCAACTTCAGCGGCATTCTCACCGGCCGCCGGATGCTGGGCTGGTGGCGCGGAATGATCATGGGTGTGACGGTCTTCGCGGCGTTCGCGACACCGACCGTCGACCCGGTCTCGATGCTCTCGCTCGCCGCCCCGATCGTCGCCCTGTACTTCGTCGCCGTCGGTGTCTCGATGATGAACGACAAGCGCCGCAGGGAGCGCGTCGAGGCCGGGCCCGATGACGACGAGGCCTCCGACCTGGACCTCACCCCCGAGGACGTCGGCGCCATCGAGCCGGTGACCTCGCCCCCCGCGCTGCCCGAGCAGTCCGACGGCGGACGAGGGAGCAAGCTCAGCGGTTACGACGACATCACCTGACCTCGGGCGACCTCACCCGACCTCGTACGACGTCACCTGACCTCGCACGCTTGACGCAACCACCGGAGCTTGTAAGGTCCGGCGGGTGACCAGCGAGATCACCCTCTTCGTCAATCCCACCGCGGGACGCGGCCGGGGCGCGCACGCCGCGCAGCCGGCCGCTTCGGCATTGCGGGCCGCGGGATTCTCGGTACGCACCGTCCTCGGCGAGGACGCGGGTGACGCGCTGCGCCGCGCCCGTCACGCCGTCGAGGGCGGCACCGGGGCGCTCATCACCGTCGGCGGTGATGGCATGGTCAACCTGGCCCTCCAGGCCGTCGCCGGGACCGCCACCCCGCTCGGCGTGATCGCCGCGGGCACCGGCAACGACTTCGCCCGCGCCCTCGGTCTGCCCATACGCGACCCGGCGAAAGCCGGGGAACTGGCCGCCCGGGCCCTCACCGACGGGCACCACGCGGACATCGACCTGGGCCGCAGCGGCGACCGGTGGTTCGCCACCGTCCTCGCCTCCGGTTTCGATTCCAAGGTCAACGACCG
This sequence comes from Streptomyces sp. NPDC048361, assembly GCF_040651795.1. NCBI lineage: Bacteria > Bacillati > Actinomycetota > Actinomycetes > Kitasatosporales > Streptomycetaceae > Streptomyces > Streptomyces sp. NPDC048361. The sequence continues at coordinate 108,946 of NZ_JBEZKW010000020.1, read as the reverse complement.
GGGCAACCGGATGCGCCGGCCCGGCGGCCGCTTCAAGTACGACCTCGCGATGCTCGCCGAACTGGCCGCCTTCACGTCCGTCCCGTACAAGGTCACGCTCGACGACGGCGAGACCCGCGAGATCGAGGCGACCCTCATCGCCGTCGGGAACTCCTCCTCCTACGGAGGCGGCATGCGTATCTGCGCCGGCGCCGACCTCACCGACGGGCTCTTCGACGTCACGGTCGTCGGCGACTGCTCACGCGCCACCCTCATCAAGGTCTTCCCGCGCGTCTACAAGGGCACCCACCTCGACCACCCGGTGGTCAGCACCTACCGCGCCGCCTCGATCACGCTCGCCGCCCCCGGCATCACCGGATACGCCGACGGCGAGCCGCTCGGCCCGCTCCCGCTCACCGCGGAGTGTGTACGCGGTGCCGTACGGGTATTGGCTCCGGTACCGGCGTCCGGCCGGAAGGCCGCGGCACCAGGCCTCCAATAAAGATCGCGACCTCTGTCAGAGGCGGCGGGTAGGCTCGAAGACAAGATGACAGAGGACCTCTCACCAGCCGAAGCGTACGCAGCTGCCCGGCTCCGCGCCGCCGAGCAGGCCACCGCGCTCGCACCCTTCCGTGACCTGTACGACTTCGATCTGGACCCCTTCCAGATCGAGGCCTGCCAGGCCCTCGAAGCCGGAAAGGGCGTGCTCGTCGCGGCCCCCACCGGCTCGGGCAAGACCATCGTCGGCGAGTTCGCCGTGCACCTGGCCCTCGGGCAGGGCCGCAAGTGCTTCTACACCACGCCCATCAAGGCGCTCTCCAACCAGAAGTACGCCGACCTGGCGCGCCGCTACGGCGCCGACAAGGTGGGCCTGCTGACCGGCGACAACAGCGTCAACGCGGACGCACCCGTGGTCGTCATGACCACCGAGGTGCTCCGCAACATGCTGTACGCGGGCTCCCAGGCGCTCATCGGTCTGGGCTATGTGGTGATGGACGAGGTGCACTACCTCTCCGACCGCTTCCGCGGCGCCGTCTGGGAAGAGGTGATCATCCACCTCCCGGAGTCCGTCACCCTGGTCTCGCTCTCCGCGACCGTCTCCAACGCCGAGGAGTTCGGCGACTGGCTCGACACCGTCCGCGGTGACACCGAGGTGATCGTCTCCGAGCACCGGCCCGTTCCGCTGTGGCAGCACGTCATGGCCGGACGGCGGATGTACGACCTCTTCGAGGAGGAGTCCGACCACGGCGGCCGCGGCACCGCCCGGCGCGAGGTCAACCCCGACCTGCTGCGCATGGCGCGCCTGGAGAACCAGAAGACGTACAACCCGCGCGACCGGCGCCGCGGCAAGATGGTGCGCGAGGCCGACCGGGAGCGGGAGCGCCGCTCGCGCTCCCGGATCTGGACGCCGGGGCGCCCCGAAGTCATCGAACGGCTCGACGCCGAAGGCCTGTTGCCGGCCATCACCTTCATCTTCAGCCGCGCCGCGTGTGAGGCCGCCGTCCAGCAGTGCATGTACGCGGGGCTGCGGCTCAACGACGAGGAGGGCCGGCAGAAGGTCCGCGAGATCGTCGAGGAGCGCACCGCCTCCATCCCCGGTGAGGATCTGCACGTCCTCGGCTACTACGAATGGCTCGAAGGCCTGGAGCGCGGCATCGCCGCCCACCACGCCGGCATGCTGCCGACCTTCAAGGAGGTCGTGGAGGACTTGTTCGTACGCGGCCTGGTGAAGGCCGTGTTCGCCACCGAGACCCTCGCCCTCGGCATCAACATGCCCGCGCGGTCGGTGGTGTTGGAGAAGCTCGTCAAGTGGAACGGCGAACAGCACGCCGACATCACCCCCGGCGAGTACACCCAGCTGACCGGCCGGGCCGGGCGCCGGGGCATCGACGTCGAGGGCCACGCGGTGGTCCTGTGGCAGCGCGGCATGGACCCGGACGCCCTGGCTGGCCTGGCCGGCACCCGTACGTATCCGCTGCGCTCCAGCTTCAAGCCGTCGTACAACATGGCCGTCAATCTGGTCCAGCAGTTCGGCCGGCACCGTTCGCGCGAGCTGCTCGAAACCTCCTTCGCGCAGTTCCAGGCCGACAAGTCCGTCGTCGGCATCTCGCGCCAGGTCCAGCGCAACGAGGAGGGCCTCGACGGCTACCGGGAGGGCATGCGCTGCCACTTGGGCGACTTCGAGGAGTACGCACGCCTGCGGCGCGACCTCAAGGACCGTGAGACCGACCTCGCCAAGCACGGCGCGGCCCAGCGCCGGGCGGCCGCCGCGGCCTCCCTGGAGAAGCTGAAGCCGGGCGACATCATCCATGTGCCGACCGGCAAGTTCGCGGGCCTCGCCCTGGTCCTCGACCCGGGGATCCCCGCCGGCCGCACCAACGGGCACCGGGGCTTCGAACAGCACGACGGGCCGCGGCCGTTGGTGCTGACCGTCGAGCGGCAGGTCAAGCGGCTCGCCTCGATGGACTTCCCGGTGCCGGTGGAGGCCCTGGAGCGGATGCGGGTCCCGAAGTCGTTCAACGCGCGCTCGCCGCAGTCCCGCCGGGACCTGGCGTCCGCGCTGCGCACCAAGGCCGGGCACATCGTCCCCGAGCGGCACCGCAAGGCGCGCTCCGAGGCGGCCGACGACCGCGAGATCACCCGCCTGCGCGCCGCCCTGCGCGCCCACCCCTGCCACGGCTGCGACGAGCGCGAGGACCACGCCCGCTGGGCCGAGCGCTACCACCGCCTCCAGCGCGACACCCAGCAGCTGGAGCGGCGCATCGAAGGGCGCACCAACACCATCGCGCGCACCTTCGACCGGATCGTGGCGCTCCTCACCGAGCTCGACTACCTGCGCGACGACGAGGTCACCGAGCACGGCAGGCGCCTGGCCCGCCTCTACGGCGAGCTCGACCTGCTGGCCAGCGAATGCCTGCGCGCCCGCGTCTGGGAAGGCCTGAGCCCGGCCGAACTGGCCGCCTGCGTATCGGCGTTGGTGTACGAGGCCCGCCAGTCCGACGACGCGGTGGCGCCCAAGACACCGTCCGGCAACGCCAAGGCCGCGCTTGGCGAGATGGTACGGATCTGGGGCCGGCTCGACGCCCTGGAAGAGGACCACAAGATCAACCAGGCGGAGGGCGTCGGCCAGCGCGAGCCCGACTTCGGCTTCGCGTGGGCGGCCTACCAGTGGGCCTCGGACAAGGGCCTCGACGAGGTGCTGCGCGAGGCCGACATGCCGGCCGGTGACTTCGTCCGCTGGTGCAAGCAGGTCATCGACGTCCTGGGCCAGATCGCGGCCGCGGCCCCGCGTGAGAACAGCACGGTGTCGAAGAACGCCCGCAAGGCGGTCGACGCGCTGCTGCGGGGCGTCGTCGCCTACAGCTCGGTGGGCTGACGGGTAGGCCACTGCGGGCGGGGCCGGCAGCCGGCCCCGCCCGCAGTGGCCGAGCAACGTGCCGCCCCGCCCGTCAACTGCCGTGACCTACAGGCAGGTTCAGGCGACTTCAGGCGAGGCTCAGCCGTCCACGCGGTGCGTGCCGAGCCGGGTGACCATCTCGGGGTCGTGGTGGTCGAAGAAGAGGGAAGCGCCGGTGTCGAGGGTGGCGATCCGGGCCATCTGCTCGTCCGTGAGCCGGAAGTCGAAGACGTCGAAGTTCTCGGCCATGCGCTTGGCGCGCACCGACTTGGGGATGGCGATGACGCCGCGCTGGACCAGCCAGCGCAGCACGACCTGAGCGACGGACTTGTCGTACTCCTTCCCGATCCCGGCGAGCAGCGGGTTGGTGAAGAGGTCGTTCCTGCCCTCGGCGAAGCCGCCCCAGGACTGGATCCGCACCCCGTGCTCGCGCATGAGGTCCTGGTAGTCGGCGCGCTGGAAGAACGGGTGGGTTTCGATCTGGTTGACCTGCGGGGTGATCTCGTTGTGGAGGATCAGGTCGATCAGCCGGTCGGGGTAGAAGTTGGCGACACCGATGGCCTTCGCCGTGCCCGCGCGGTACAGCGCCTCCATGGCGCGCCACTGGCCGTAGACGTCGCCGAAGGGCTGGTGGATCAGGTACAGGTCGAGGTGGTCGAGACCCAGCTTGTGCAGGGACGTTTCGAACGCGCGCTGGGTGTTCTCCTCGGCCGGGGCGTCCTGCACCCACAGCTTGGTCGTGACGAACAGGTCACCGCGCGGGATGCCGCTCGACGCGATGGCCCGGCCGACGGCTTCCTCGTTGCCGTAGGCGGCGGCCGTGTCCAGCAGGCGATAGCCGGCGGCCAGCGCCTCGGAGACGGCGCGCTCGGTGTCGTCGGCGGGGATCTGGTAGACGCCGAAGCCGAGGAGCGGCATCTCGACGCCGTTGTTGAGGGTGACGGTCTCCATGAGCGGTTGTCCTTCGCTGGGAGTAGGTGTGGACGCCCGTGGCGGCGCCGGACAAGCCTGGCCTGGGCTTCCGTTCCGGGGGCACCGCTGGTGCCGCATGCATCCTCGCGCTGTCGGGCCGCGGAACCGTGTACCCCCGGCCGCGCCCCCATGACGCGCTCGGCTTGAGTGCGCCCGCAGCAGCGCTCCGTGAGCAACGGACCCCGCAGGCATCGCCCTGAGAAGAACCGTCGCGAAACGCGATACATCGTGGTTGACGGTCGCCTGCACTCGCGATATGTTCGGCGACGAATAATCGGAGACGAGGTGATGGTGATGGCAGCCGGGCGGCGCAAGCTCCGCAACCCCTTGGCGCTGGCTGTCCTGGTGCTGCTCGCCGAGCGGTCGCCGATGCACCCGTACGAGATCGCCCAGACTCTGCGCCGACGCGGCAAGGAGTACAGCATCAAGATCAATTACGGGTCGCTCTACACCGTCGTCCAGAACCTGGAAAAGCACCGCTTCGTCGAGGTCGCCGACGTCCAGCGGCAGGGCAACCGCCCCGAGCGCACGCGGTACGCGCTCACCCCGGCGGGCCGCGAGGAGATGCTCGACTGGATGGCGGACATCGTCGCGGTCCCTGTGCACGAGTTCCCCATCTTCGAGACGGCGCTGTGCCTCATGGGCGTACTGCCGCCCGACGAGGTCACCGCGCTCCTCGAACAGCGCGTCAATACGCTGGAGGTGCAGGCCGCCGGGCTCCGCGGGGCGCTGGCGAAACTGTGCGAGACGTTGCCGCGGGTGTTCGTCGTGGAGACCGAGTACCAGCTCCACATGATCGACGCCGAGGTCCAGTGGGTGCGCGGTTTCCTCAAGGAGATGACCGACGGCACCCTGGAAGGCCTCGACGGCTGGCGCGCCTGGCACGCCACGGGCCGACTCCCGCAGGAATGGGAGCAGTTGGAGGGCGAGGACCACTCCCGCGGTGACGCCGCAGACGCCTAGGCGCGGACACCTCACCGCACGGGGAGAGGCAGAGAGACAGAGAAACGGAGAGGCACGCAGGACGCGACGTTACGCAGACACGTAGTTCTACGCGAAAAACCCCGGCACGGGCTGTTGCAGCAGCCCACGCCGGGGTTGCGACCCCGGACCGGACCCGCGTGAAGCAGGCCAGGCGATCGAGGGTGCGGCACGCCAAGGATAGCCCGGCGCTCCACACGCGGATCGGTCCGTCATCCCGACCGACCCCGCTCACCACAGGAGAGCCTCGTCATGAGCAACCGGGCGCCCGCCGTAGAGGCGCGCAACCTGATCAAGACGTACCCCGGTGATGTCATCGCCCTCAACGGCATGGCCATCACCGTCGAACCCGGCACGGTTTTCGGACTGCTCGGCCCCAACGGCGCCGGCAAGTCCACCACCGTCAAGATCCTCACCACCCTCGCCCGCCCGGACAGCGGCACCGCCACCGTCGCCGGGCACGATGTGCTGCGCCACCCCGACCGGGTGCGCCGCGCGATCGGCGTGGTGGCCCAGAAGTCCGGCGCCGACCCCGTCGCCACCGGCCGCGAGAACCTCCGGCTGCAAGGGCGGCTCTACGGCCTGACCGGATCATCCCTCAACCGGCGCGTCGACGAGCTCCTCGAACGGTTCGACCTCGCTCACGCCGCCAAACGCATCGTCAAGGGCTACTCCGGCGGCATGCAGCGCCGTCTCGACGTGGCGCTCGGCCTGGTCCACCGGCCCGAGGTCCTCTTCCTCGACGAGCCGACCACCGGGCTCGACCCCGAGGCGCGCACCGCGATGTGGGAGGAGATCTCCCGCCTCGCCGGCGACGAGGGGCTGACCATTGTGCTCACCACCCACTACCTCGAAGAGGCCGACCGGCTCGCCGAGCGGATCGCGATCGTGGACCGCGGCCGGGTCGTCGTGGAGGGCACCCCCGACGAGCTGAAGGGCGAACTGCGCGGCGACGCCGTCCATGTGGAGCTGCGCGAGTCCGTCGACGAGTCCGCCACCGGGCCCTCGCCGCTGCGCGCGGCCCTCACCGGGCTGCCCGGCGTCCACGAAGTGCTGCTCGACGGCCGCCGGATCAGCGCCCGCGCCGACGACGGCGCGGCCGCCGTGCCGGTGCTGCTCGCCGCCCTGGAACGGGCCGGTGCCTCCGTCGCGGCGGCGACCGTGGCCCGGCCCTCCCTCGACGATGTCTATCTGCGCTATGCGGGACGCCGTTACTCCGAGGCCGAGGCGGCAGCCGAAGCCCCCGCCCGCGCGACCGCCGGAGGCCCCCGATGAGCCGCTCCACCCCCGCGTCCACGCCCCTGCGCTCCAACGCCCTTGCCCAGACCTGGTACATGACGCAGCGTCAGCTGATGGCGATCTTCCGTCAGCCCGCCTATCTCCTGATCACCCTGGTCCAGCCGGTGATCTGGCTCTTCCTCTTCGGCAACCTCTTCAAGAAGGTCGTCCAGCTCGGCGGGTTCGGCACCACCTCGTATCTGGACTACCTCGTGCCCGGCATCGTCCTGATGAGTGCGCTCGGCTCCAGCATGTGGGCCGGCATGGGCACCCTGGAGGAGATCGAGCGGGGCACGCTCAACCGGTTTCTCACCACGCCGGTCAGCCGCGGCGCCCTGATGAATGCCAACGTCGTGCAGAACGGCATCAGCATCACCGTCCAGACCGTGATCATCCTGCTGCTCGGCAAGCTCGGCGGCGCCCACTACCCGGGCGGATTCGGCGGGCTTGTCATCCTCGCGGTCGCGGCGATCCTGCTCGGCACGGTCTTCGGGGCCTTCTCCAACGCGCTCGGCATGCTGGTCCGCCAGCGTGAGTCGATCATCGGCATCAACACCTTCCTGCTGCTGCCGCTGACCTTCCTGTCCTCGGCGTTCATGGCGCCGGCCCAGATGCCCTCGTGGATGCGGCACATCGCCGACTTCAACCCGCTCAACTGGGGGATGGTGGCGGGCCGTTCGGCCATGTCGGCCGACCCGGACCGGGGCCTCGTCCTCGGCCGCGGCGGCGCGCTCCTGGCCCTCGCGGTCGTCGCGGTGTGGCTCTCGACCCGTACGTTCCGCTCGTACCAGAAGTCGGTGTAACTCCGCGGCACACGGCCGTCCGGACGCACGAGACCCCCGGCGGGCAGACGCCGGGGGTCCCGCGCGTGAACGAGCGGGAGACGCTGCGGCCGGGGGAGCGGTCGAACGGTCCTGCCGGGGGAGTGTCCGGACGGTTCTGCCGGGGGAGTGGTTCCGGACCGGGGAGCAACCAAAACCCCGCCGGCGTACGAACCTCAGGCGGCCGGAGCCTCCTGCTCGCGCTCCACCTGCTCGTTCCACTCGCGCTTGCCCGCGCGCCAGGCCTCGTCGTCCTGACCCAGACGCCAGTAACCCGAAATGGACAGGCGTTCGCGCGGCACGTGGTGCGAGACGCGGAGCAGCGCGCGCAGCTCCTTCACGAAGCCCGCCTCGCCGTGCACGAAGGCGTGCACTTCGCCGGCCGGGAACTCCAGGCCCTGCACGGCCTGCACCAGCGTCGAGCCGACCGGGGCCCTGCCCCGGTGCAGCCACGTCACCGTCGTGCCGTCCGGAGTGCTGATCTTCTGCTGCTCCTCGGGGCCACCCACCTCGACGAAGGCGTGCACCACGGCGCCCGCCGGCATGCGCTCCATGGCCGCCGCGATAGCGGGCAGCGCGCTCTCGTCGCCGGCGAGCAGGTGCCAGTCCGCCGCCGGGTCCGGTGCGTATCCGCCGCCGGGGCCGAGGAAGCGCACTGTCTCGCCGGGCTCGACCCGGGCCGCCCAGGGGCCCGCGAGGCCCTCGTCGCCGTGGACCACGAAGTCGACGGACAGCTCGCCGAGCTCCGCATCCCAGCGGCGCACCGTGTACGCGCGGGTGCTGGGCCACTGCTCGCGCGGGAACTCGGCGCGGATGCGCTCCATGTCGAAGGGCTCGGGGTAGCTCACACCCGGCGCCGGGAACAGCAGCTTGATGTAGTGGTCGGTGTGCTCGCCCGCGGTGAAGCCGGCGAGCGACTCACCGCCGAGCACGACCCGCACCATGTGCGGGGTGATCCGCTCGGTGCGCACCACCTGTGCCTCGTTGATCTTCGGTGCTTTACGAGACGGCCGTTCTGCCACAGTGCGCTCCCCTGATTCACCATTAGTTAGGTTTACCTAAGCTAGCACCTCAGCTGCGCAGAGTGGAGAGCAGCCGGCCCGTCGCCCCCGTGAGCCCCCACTGTGCCACCAGCTCCTCCAGCGTCGCCGGATCGAGCGGCTCCGTGGGCAGCACCGGGTCGAACGCCGGCAGTGCCACGTCCATCGCGACCCGCACCACCTTCGGCGCGACGTCCAGATAGTCGGCCGCCTCCAGGATTCCCCTGCGCTTGGCCGGGGTCAGCCGTGAGAAGCGGTCGGCGGCGGCCGCGCGGACGCCCGCCAGATCGCCGTACTCGTTGATGAGCTGCGCCGCCGTCTTCTCGCCGATGCCCTTCACGCCGGGCAGCCCGTCGCTGGTGTCGCCGCGCAGCGCCGCGAAGTCCGCGTACTGATCGGGGCGCACCCCGTACTTCGTACGGATCATCTCGTCGTCCACCAGGTCGCAGTCGCCGACGCCCTTGCGGGGGTAGAGCACCCGTACCCCGCGCTTGTCGTCGACCAGCTGGAACAGGTCGCGGTCGCCGGTCACGATGTCGACCGGGCCGGGCGCGAGGCCGGACAGGGTGCCGATCACGTCGTCCGCCTCGTATCCCGCGACGCCGACGCGGGCGATGCCCAGCGCGTCCAGCATGGCGTCGATCACCGGGACCTGCGGGGCGAGCGTGTCCGGCGTCTCCTCCTCGTCGGGCTGCCCCGCCGGGGTCTCCTCGGCCACCCGGTGTGCCTTGTAGGAGGGGATCAGATCGACCCTCCACTGCGGCCGCCAGTCCGCGTCCATGCACGCCACCAGGTCGTCCGGCCGGTGGTCGTGGACCAGGCGGGAGATGAAGTCGAGCAGACCGCGCACGGCGTTGACCGGCGTGCCGTCCGGGGCCCTGACCGTGTCGGGGACCCCGAAGTAGGCCCGGTAGTAGAGGGACGAGGTGTCGAGGAGCATCAGGCGTCGCGTCACATCCCCGATGATGCCGCACGCCACTGACAGTGACCGCATGCAAGCGCGGCAGGCCCGCCCTCCCCGCGGTACGCGCCGCACATGTGAACAAGTGAACTGGATCACTCTTGTGTTTGCCCGGGAACCGCCTGGGAAGGCGCGTCGCCGGAGCGGACCCAAGTCTGGTTTTCAACCATTTCTCGGGCTGCGGACCGAATCCGCGCCGCTCCACGGCCCGCCCGCGGGGGTGCGGGCCGTTTTCAGTTCAACCCGTGAGGTGTATGTGTCCAGGCTGCAAGCCGAGCAGCTCTACAAGGTGTTCGGCAGACGACCCGAGGAAGCCGTCGGCAAGCTCGAAGGCGGCGCCGACCGCGACGAGCTGCGGGCGGACGGGACGACCGCGGCGGTGATCGACGCCTCGTTCACGGTGGAACCCGGTCAGATCTTCGTGGTCATGGGCCTCTCCGGCTCCGGCAAGTCGACCCTGCTGCGCATGCTCAACGGGCTCCTTGAGCCCACATCGGGCCGCGTCCTGTTCGACGGGCAGGACCTGACCGGCCTGTCCGCCCGCGACCTGCGTACGGTCCGCTCCAGCAAGATCAGCATGGTGTTCCAGCACTTCGCGTTGTTCCCGCACCGCAGCGTCCTGGAGAACGCCGCGTACGGCCTTGAAGTACAGGGCGTACCCCGTGCCGAGCGCGACAAGCGTGCCGCCGAGGCCCTGGAGCTCGCCGGCCTCGGAGGGTGGGGCGACTCCTGGCCCGACGAGCTCTCCGGCGGCATGCAGCAGCGCGTGGGCCTGGCCCGCGCGCTCGCCACCGACGCCGACCTGCTCCTGATGGACGAGTCGTTCAGCGCGCTCGACCCGCTGATCCGGCGCGACATGCAGGACCAGCTGCTCGAACTGCAGAAGGGGCTCAAGAAGACGATCGTCTTCATCACGCACGACCTCAACGAGGCCATGCGGCTCGGCGACCACATCGCCGTCATGCGCGACGGCCGCATAGTGCAGCTCGGCACCGCCGAGGACATCCTGCTCACCCCGGCCAACGACTACGTGGCCTCCTTCATCCAGGACGTCGACCGCTCCCGGGTGCTCACCGCGCTCTCCGTGATGACCGTCCCGCACCGGCCCGACGTGGGCTCCTGCGACTGCGAGACCGTGCTGCCCGAGACGCCCGTCGCCGACGTGTGCGCGGTGGCCGCCCGGGTCCCGCACCCCGTCGCCGTCAAGGACGCCGAAGGGGACGTGCTCGGCGTCGTACCCCAGGAACGGCTCATCGCCTTCCTCGGTGACGACAAGCAGGGCCCGGTCGAATGCTCGATGAAGGATGTGGCCGCCCATGCCTAGGCTCCATCTCGGCGACTGGGTCGACAGCGCCGTCAACTTCCTCCAGACGCACCTGTCCTGGCTGTTCGACGCCATCACCCAGGTCGTCAACGGCATGTACGACGGCATCAACACGGTGCTCGACGCGCCGCAGCCCCTGCTGTTCGCGGGCATCCTCGCCGTCGTCGCCTGGTGGCTGCGGGGACTCGTCGCCGGCGTCCTCACCTTCGCCGGCTTCGCGCTGATCGACTCGATCCAGCTGTGGGACGACACCATGTCGACGCTGTCGCTGGTGCTCGTCGCCGCGATCGTGACGCTCGTCGTGGCGATCCCGCTCGGCATCTGGGCCTCGCGCTCCACGACGGTCAGCGCCGTGATGCGGCCGGTCCTCGACTTCATGCAGACCATGCCGGCCATGGTCTATCTGATCCCCGGCATCATCTTCTTCGGCGTCGGCGTGGTGCCCGGCATCATCGCCACCATCGTCTTCTCGCTGCCGCCGGGCGTGCGCATGACCGAACTCGGCATCCGCCAGGTCGACGGTGAACTCGTCGAGGCGGCCGAGGCGTTCGGCACCACCCCGCGCAACACGCTGCTCCGGGTCCAGCTGCCGCTCGCGCTGCCCACCATCATGGCCGGCATCAACCAGGTCATCATGCTCAGCCTCTCCATGGTCGTCATCGCGGGCATGGCGGGCGGCGGTGGCCTCGGCGGCGCCGTCTACCGCGCCATCGGCAACGTCGACATCGGGCTCGGCTTCGAGGCCGGCATCTCCATCGTCGTCCTCGCCATGTACCTGGACCGGATGACCGGCGCGCTCAGCCGGCAGGTCTCCCCCCTCGGCCGGCGCGCGCTCGCCAAGGCGAAGGCCGCCACCGGCGGGCTCAAGATCTGGAACTACCGGCCGCAGCCCGTCGTCGCGATCGTCGGCGTGGTCGTCCTCGCGCTCGTCGCCGGCGGCATGAACATGTTCGGCTCCTCGGGCGAGGCCACCGCCACCGGCGCCAAGAACGTCGGCAAGGGCAAGAAGATCTCGCTCGGCTACATCCCCTGGGACGAGGGCGTTGCCTCCACCTTCCTGTGGAAGGAGCTCCTGGAGCGCCGCGGCTTCACCGTGGATGCCCGCCAGTACGAGGCCGGCGCGCTCTACACCGGCATGGCCGGCGGCCAGATCGACTTCGAGACCGACTCCTGGCTGCCCACCACACACGCCCAGTACTGGGCGAAGTACAAGGACAAGCTGGAGGACATGGGCCCCTGGTACGGCCCGACCTCCCTTGAGCTGTCGGTGCCGTCCTACGTCAAGGACGTCAACACCCTCGACGACCTCAAGGGCAAGGGCTCCGAGTTCCAGAACCGCATCGTCGGCATCGAGCCGAGCGCCGGCGAGACCGGGATCCTGAAGGACAAGATCCTCAAGCAGTACGGTCTCGACGGCGAGTACAAGGTCGTCGACGGGTCCACGCCCGGCATGCTCGCCGAGCTGAAGCGGGCGTACGCCAAGAAGGAGCCCATCGTGGTTCCGCTCTGGTCGCCGCACTGGGCGTACAACACCTACGACCTGAAGAAGCTCAAGGACACCAAGGGTGCCTGGGGCAAGGGCGACGAGGTGCACACCCTGGCCCGCAAGGGCTTCGGCGCCGACAACAAGCAGGTCGGCAAGTGGCTCAAGAGCTTCAAGATGGACGAGAAGCAGCTCACCAGCCTTGAGGCGAAGATCCAGTCGACGGGCAAGGGCAAGGAGCAGGACGCCGTGCGCGCCTGGCTCAAGGAGAACCCGGGCCTCGCCGACAAGTGGACCCCGGTCGCTTCGTAGCCGGCCCCCGCGGTTCGTTGCGGGCTCCTCGCCTCGTAGCGGGCCTCGGTCCACCTCCCTTTCCGCAGCCGCGGCCGGTCCTCCGGCCGCGGCTGCGGAACGTCGCGATCCGGTCCGTTCGCGTATTCAACCGCCGGCGATCTCGGCGGGACGGTCCCCTCGGGGCCCGAAGCTGCGTAGGGTGACCTGCACGCAGCCGGTGCGACCGCGGACCGAGTGAACGGGGAGGGAGCCCGGGCGATGGACGACAAGGAAACTCTTCGGGTGGGGGTGGCGGTGCGGCGTCTGCGCCGCAGCCTCGGCCTCACCCTTGCCGTGGTCGCCGAACGCAGCGGCCTGTCGGTGCCCTTCCTCAGCCAGGTGGAGAACGAGCGCGCCCGCCCCAGCGCCCGCTCCCTGCAACGCGTGGCGGACGCCCTGAACACCACGGTCGGCGCGTTGTACGACGCCGCCGACTGCACCCGCACCGTCGACGTCGTACGGGCCGAACCGGAGGCCGATGACCAGGGCCACGGGGTGCGCGAGCTGCTGCGCGGCCACCATCAGCTGCACGCGATGGAGTTCACCGGCGAGCAGGACACCGGGCGCGAGTTCCAGCACCGCAACGACGAGTTGATGTACGTGGCCGACGGCGCGGCCGAGGTCGAGGCCGAGGGCCGCGCCTACCGTCTGGAGCGCGGCGACACGCTGTGTCTGTCCGGCGGGGTGCGCCACCGCTGGCGCGCGGCGCTGCCCGGCACCCGCATCCTGATCGTGGCGGTCGCCGACCACATCGAGGCGATCGAGGAGACCCGCCACTGATGGCCGGTGCCGTCGAGGGGACCCGCCCCTGATGGCCGGTGCCGTCGAGGGGACCCGCCCCTGATGGCCGGTGCTGTCGAGAGGGCCCGCCACTGACCTCGTCGTGCTGCCCGACGAGCCCTGCCGGTTCACCCCCGACGGCGGCCCCGAGGCCTTCCCCGCGCTGCCGTCGGCCCTCGTCGACGGGCGTCAACTCGCCAGGTACGGGCCGTCGTTGGTCACGGCGTCGGCCGTGATCGGCGCGGCGCTCGGCATCGCCGTCCGAGCGGCCCCCGCTCGTCGGCGGGGAACTACTTCTTCACGGGTGCCGCGAGCAGTTTCCCGTTCACCAGGCCCCGTACGGTGTGGAACCCGGCCACCAGCCATGCCGCCGCAAGGAGCGCGTACAGGGCGACCGCCAGCCACTCGAAGGCGTGCAGACCGGTGTGCCGGGCGAGGCCCTCGGCGCCGGTGACGCAGGTGCCGACGGGGAAGGTGAAGGCCCACCAGGTCATCGCGAAGCCCATGCCGCGTCGGGCCGCGCGTACCGCCATCGCCACCGCGAGCGCGAGCCACATCAGGGCGAAGCCCATCACCGGTACCCCGTACAGGACGGCGAAGGCGGTCATGCCGTGCGCGTACGTGGCCTCGATCGAGCCGCCGGCCACATCGGCCAGATTGTTCACGGCGGTGGTCGACTGGCCGAGCGGGCCGAGGACCAGGAACAGGGTCGGCGTGAGGAACAGGGGCAGCGCGCCCCGGTGGATCAGGCGCGAGAACACCACCGGCAGGATGACGAGGGTGGCCAGCAGGCTCATCCCGAACATCGCGTACGAGCCGAGCAGCATCGCCTCGCGGGCCTGGCCTGCGGGCAGGTGGGGGATGAGCAGCGGGCCGAGCGTCGCCGACACCATGGGCGCGACCACGGGCAGCAGCCATACGGGGGAGGCGCTGCCGGGCGCCACGTCGTGCCGCACGACCATCAGATACGGCACGGCCACAGCGGCCACCAGACCGGTCGCGGTGCCGAGGGCGTACAGCACCCAGGCCAGCGGGACGGCCGCGCTCTCGCCGATCAGGTCGGCGCCGACCGAGAGCGAGCCGATGCCGACGGCGAGGAACGCCATGGACAGGCAACCGTAGAAGGGCGCGACCGCCGGGTCGAGGAGGTGGGCGCGGGCCTGGTCGCGGTGGTGCAGCCAGTGCCCGGCGCGGGCCACGAGCAGCAGGACGAGCAGGGCGAGCGAGAGCGCCCAGATCAGCGGGAGGCCCGGGATGTGGAAAGGCAGGCCCGCACCCGCGTTGGCGATGATCGCGGTGCCCATGACCGCGGCGTACCAGTTCGGGCCGAGGTGACGCAGGGCGGGACGGCGTTGGGCGGCGACGAGGGGGCGGGTGCGGGGGCGCGGTTGCGCGACGGTGGCCATGCAGCCAGCTTCGGCGCGGTGCTCCGGTCCCGCCACGCCCCTTATTGCTATGGGCCCATAAGCTGGGTTTATGAGCGCGAACGGTTCCGATGACACCAGCCCGTTGGCCCACCGCGTGCCCGACCTGGGCGCGATGGAGCTGCTGCTCGCCGTCGCCCGGCACGGCAGTCTCGGGCGTGCGGCCCGCGACCTGGGCATCACGCAGCCCGCCGCGAGCAGTCGCGTCCGCTCCATGGAACGGCTGCTCGGTGTCGCCCTCGTCGACCGGTCCCCGCGCGGCTCCCGGCTCACCGCCGAGGGCGTTCTTGTGACGGACTGGGCCAGGCGGGTGGTGGAGGCGGCCGAGGCGTTCGACGCGGGTGCGCAGGCGCTGCGCGGGCGCCGGGACTCGCGGCTGCGGGTCGCCGCGAGCATGACGATCGCCGAGTACCTGCTGCCGGGTTGGCTGATCGCGCTGCGCGCCGAGCGGCCCGGCACCGCGGTGTCGCTCAGCGCGGGCAACTCGGCGGTGGTTGCCGAGCAACTGCTCGGGGACGAGGCCGACCTCGGCTTCGTCGAGGGCCTCGGGGTACCGGCGGGGCTCGACTCGGCGGTCATCGGCCACGACCGGCTGGTGGTGGTCGCCGCGCCCTCGCACCCGTGGGCCCGCAGGCGCCAACCGCTGGCGCCCGCCGAGCTGGCCGCGACCCCGCTCATCCTGCGCGAGCACGGCTCGGGCACGCGGCAGGTCCTCGACGCGGCGCTCGCCGCCCACGGTGGGCTGGCCGACCCCCTCATCGAGCTCTCCTCCACCACGGCGGTGAAGGCGTCCGTGGTCAGCGGAGCGGGGCCGTCGGTCCTCAGCGAGCTGGCCCTGGGGGAGGAGCTTGCGGCGCGCCGGCTGGTACGGGTGCCGGTGGAGGGGGTGCGGCTGCGACGCGACCTGCGCGCGGTCTGGCGCCGGGGTCCCCTCCCGGCGGGCCCCGCCCGCACCCTCCTCTCCCTCACCCAAGCGACTGGCTCCGCCGGGGGGTGAGGTGTGCATGCTGCCAGGCGCCGACCCCGCCAGGGGCGCGGGGAACCGCGCGGGACGCGGGCACGGTCCGCACCCGAAAGTGGGGTTGCCTGGGGCTTCGCCCCAGGCCCCGGTTCGGGCCTGGACGGCCCTCGTCCTCAAACGCCGGACGGGCTGAGGATGCCCGTGCCGACCGGCGCCGAGCAGCCGGCCGGGGTCGAGCGGGCGGATGCCGCTTGGATCAGGCCCTCGGCCACTCGGAGGTCCACGCCCATCTCGGGGTGCCACTGAACCCCCAACGCCCAGGCGGAGCCGTGGAGTTCGGCCGCCTCCACCGTGCCGTCCTGCGCGTACGCCGAAACAACCAGACGCTCCGCGAGCCGGTCCACGCACTGGTGGTGGTAGGTCGGCACGGACACCGCCTCGGGGACGAGCGAGGCGTACAGCGTGCCCGGCACCGGCTCAACCGTGTGCTCGCCGAACACACCGCGGCCCCCGGTGTGCCCGTCCACGTGCTGCACCAGCGTCCCGCCGAGCGCCACGTTGAGGAGCTGGAGACCCCGGCAGATGCCGAGCAGCGGGGTGCCCGCCGCCAGCGCCGCGTCGATCAGGGCCAGCTCCCACGCGTCCCGCTCACGCGCGGGCGGTCCGGTACGCGGCGACGGCTCGGCCCCGTACCGGACCGGCTCCACATCCGCGCCGCCCGCGATGATCAGCCCGTCCAGGCGCGCCACCACCTCCGCCGCGGCCACCGGGTCGTCGTCCGGCGGCACCATCGCGGCCAGGCCGCCCGCCGCCCGGACGAGCCGGGGGTAGCCGGCCGGCAGCAGGGCGGCGGGCAGCTCCCACACACCCCACCGGGCGGGCTCCAGATACGTACTGATGCCGATGAGCGGCTTGGGCACGGTGCCAGTCTCCAATCAGGGAGCGGGACGGGGTCGGTTCCGGGCGGGTCCGGTCTCGGCCCGGGGTCGGTTCCGGGCGGGTCCGGTCTCGGGACGAGGTCAGTCCCGGGCGAGTTCCGCCTCGGCCGCGGCCAGCGCCGCGAACTCCTCCTCGGGCGCGTGGGCGACCAGCCGGTGGCGACTGTAGAAGGCGAAATAGGCCAGCGCGATCGCATAGACGCCCAGCGCGATGAACGCCGCGTCCTTGTCCACGAGGAAGGTGGCCACCAGGGCGAACAGCGCGAGGACGAACGCGACCGACGAGGTCAGCACCCCGCCCGGGGTGCGGTAGGGCCGGTCGAGACCCGGCTCGCGGCGCCTGAGCACCACGTGCGAGAGCGCCATCAAAGCGTACGAGATGGTGGCGCCGAACACCGCGACGTTCAGCATCCGGCCACCGTTGCCGCTCCACGCGGCGAGCGCGAACCCGAGCGCGCCGGGGATCAGCAGGCCCAGATAGGGCGACTTGCGGCGGCTGGTCAGGGAGAGGAAGCGGGGCAGATAGCCGGCCCTCGACAGGGCGAAGAGCTGGCGCGAGCCCGCGAAGATCAGCGAGAAGAACGACGCCACCAGGCCGGCCAGGCCCGCATAGTTGACGAACCGGCTGAGCGCCGTCGGGCCGCCGTCGCCCTGGAGCGCCACGACCAGCGGGTTCCCTGCGTCCTTGATGGCGGCCGAGCCGTGCGCCCCGGTCGCGGCGAAGAAGGTCACCACGGCGAGCAGCACCAGGATCGAGAGAGAGATGGCGAGCGCGCGGGGCATGGACCGCACCGGGTCCTTGGCCTCCTCGGCCGCCAGCGGGACACCCTCGACGCCGAGGAAGAACCACATGCCGAACGGGAACGCGGCCCAGATCCCGAGCACCCCGAACGGCAGCCACGAATTGGAGCCGAGCGCGGAGGCGTCCACCGGGATGTCGTTGAGGCGGCCGGCGTCGAAGTCGGTGAACGCGCCGACGGCGAAGACCAGCAGGGCGGCCACGGCGATCGCGGTGACCACCAGGCTGAAGCGCAGGGCCTCGCCCACGCCCCACAGATGGATCCCGATGAAGATCGCGAAGCAGGCGAGGTAGACGGGCCAGCCGGAGGTCAGCCCGAACAGGCCGAGCGATTCCACGTAGTCGCCGATGAAGAGCGAGATCGCGGCGGGCGCCAGGATGTACTCGATGAGAATCGCGGTGCCGGTCAGGAAACCGCCCCAGGTGCCGAGCGCCCGGCGCGCGAAGCCGTAACCCCCGCCCGCGGTGGGCAGGATGGCGGAGAGTTCGGCGAGCGAGAAGACGAGACAGGCGTACATGATGCCCATCAGGACGGTGGCCGCGGCGAGACCTCCAAAGCCGCCCTTGGACAGGCCGATGTTCCAGCCGGAGAAGTCGCCCGACACCACGTAGGCGACGCCGAGCCCGGTGAGCAGCAGCCAGCCGGCGCTGCCGCGCCGCAGGGTGCGCCGGTGCAGGTAGTCGTCCTCGGCGGAGGCGGGTGGTGCGGTGCGCAGGTCGGTGCCCTCGGCCATGAGCCGCTCCAGATGATCGTCGGGGGAGATCAAGTCAATGGTTCGGCTGCATACCTTTGCCTTAGGGTAGGGGGATGCGCAAGGGGTGTACGTAAAACCGCGGTTACGGGCGCGTCGGGGGTGTCGGGGCGCCGGGCGCCCGTGCGCCGTAGGGTCGGCATGTCGGTGTGCCGTGGCTGGAACCGGTGGACCGGGGGACCGGTGGACCGGGGGACCGGGGGACCGGTGCTTCGGTGGGCCGGGCGTACGGCGCTTCGGGCGGGGCGGCCTGCCAGTGCCCTGCCCCGAAGGTTCCGCTCAGGTCAGGAAGCCGCGCAGCAGCGCCGCCGTGCCCCCGCAGTGCTCGCGCATCACCTCGCGCGCCCCGTCCGCGTCGCCGTCGAGCACCGCCTCGACCAGCGCGGTGTGCTGGTGCTGTGAGTGCTCCAGGTTGCGCACCAGGAGCGGGATGCAGTCCAGGAGGTCGTTGACCGTGGCCCGTACCGCCGCGTACTGCGCGGTGAGGCTGGGGGATCCGGACAGCTCGGACAGGGTGAGGTGGAGCAGGGTGTCCTGGCGGCGGTAGTCGGAGAGCTCGGCGTCATGGGTGGCGGTGAGCGCGGCCCGCAGCCGCTCGGCGCCCTCCTCGCTCAGGCCGTGCGCCGCGCACAGCCCGGCCGCGCCGACCTCCAGGACCTCGCGGAAGCGCAGGATGTCCTCGACGTCGACCGAGGCAATGCGCCGGCGCAGCTCGTCCTCGCCGCCCTCGGCCGGTCTGGGCAGCACGAACGTACCGCCGTATCTGCCGCGCCTGCTCTCCACCAGGCCCTGGTCCTGGAGGACCTTGAGCACCTCGCGCAGGGTGACCCGGCTGATGCCCATCCGCTCGGCCAACTCCCGTTCCGACGGCAGGCGTTCACCCGGCGGCACCAGGCCGAGGCGCAACAGCTGGAGAACCTGCTCCAGCGCTTCCTCGAAGCCGTTCCCGGCCCGTACGGTCCGCAGGACGGGGACGAGCGTGTCCGGGGTCCGGCTTCCCGGGCGGTCCGGCGGATCGATCTTCTTCGCCACGTCGTGGATTCCTCTTCCCAATCAATGGTCTTACCCCATACCTTATGGCTCTCGGCTGACCCAAGGAGGAGCTTCCCGTGGCAGACCGCACACCCCCGCTCTCGATCGAGGAGCTGCGAGACCTCGTCGCGAGCGGTGAGATCGACACTGTCGTCCTCGCCTTCCCCGATATGCAAGGGCGGCTGCAGGGCAAGCGCTTCGCGGCCGGCTTCTTCCTCGACGAGGTCCTGGCACACGGCACCGAGGGCTGCAACTACCTGCTCGCCGTCGACACCGAGATGAACACGGTCGACGGTTACGCGATGTCGTCCTGGGAGCGCGGCTACGGCGACTTCGCCATGCGCGCCGACCCGGCGACCCTGCGCCGCGTCCCGTGGAACGAGGGCACCGCGATGCTCATCGCCGACCTCGGCTGGAACGACGGCTCGCCCGTCGTGGCCGCCCCCCGGCAGATCCTGCGGCGCCAGCTGGAACGGCTCGCGGAGCTCGGCTACACCGCGCAGGTCGGCACCGAACTCGAATTCATCGTGTTCAAGGACAGCTATGAGCAGGCCTGGGACGCCGGATACCAGGGCCTCACCCCGGCCAACCAGTACAACATCGACTACTCGGTGCTCGGCACCGGCCGCATCGAGCCGCTCCTGCGCCGGATCCGCAACGAGATGCAGGCGGCAGGCCTGACCGTCGAGTCCGCCAAGGGCGAGTGCAACCCCGGTCAGCACGAGATCGTCTTCCGCTACGACGAGGCCCTCGTCACCTGCGACCAGCACGCCATCTACAAGACGGGCGCCAAGGAGATCGCGGCCCAGGAGGGCGTCTCGCTCACCTTCATGGCCAAGTACGACCAGCGCGAAGGCAACTCCTGCCACATCCACCTCTCACTCACCGACGAGAACGGCGCCAATGTGATGGCGGGCGACGGGCCCGATGCCATGTCGCCCGTGATGCGCCACTTCCTCGCCGGCCAGCTCGCCGCGCTGCGCGACTTCTCCCTCCTGTACGCACCCAACATCAACTCCTACAAGCGCTTCCAGCCCGGCTCCTTCGCGCCCACCGCCGTCGCCTGGGGCCACGACAACCGCACCTGTGCGCTCCGGGTCGTGGGCCACGGCGCCGGAACGCGCTTCGAGAACCGCCTCCCGGGCGGCGACGTCAACCCGCACCTCGCCGTCGCAGGACTCGTCGCGGCCGGCCTGTACGGCATCGAGAACAAGCTGGAGCTGCCCGAGGCCTGCACCGGCAACGCCTACACCGGCGACTACGCCCACGTTCCGACCACCCTGCGCGAAGCCGCCGAACTGTGGGAGAACAGCCCCATCGCCCAGGCCGCCTTCGGGGACGAGGTCGTCGCGCACTACCGCAACATGGCGCGGGTCGAACTCGACGCGTTCGACGCCGCGGTGACCGACTGGGAGCTCCGCCGCTCCTTCGAACGCCTGTGAGGAACGAGTTGTCCACTGCGTACGAGCTTCAGGTGCTCAACCCGGCCACCGAGGACGTGATCGCGGTCGTCGCCGGCGCCACCGCCGCCGATGTGGACGCGGCGGTCGCGCGGGCCCGCGTCGCTCAGCGCGACTGGGCCGCCGCGGCCCCCGCCGACCGTGCCCGCCTCCTGCGGCGGTTCGCTGCCGTGGTCGACCAACACGTCGAGGAACTGGCCCAGTTGGAGGTCCAGGAGGCCGGCCACACCATCGGCAACGCCCGCTGGGAGGCGGGCAACGTCCGCGATCTGCTCGACTTCTCGGCCGGGGGAGTGGAGCGTCTGAGTGGCCGTCAAA
This sequence comes from Streptomyces sp. NPDC048361, assembly GCF_040651795.1. NCBI lineage: Bacteria > Bacillati > Actinomycetota > Actinomycetes > Kitasatosporales > Streptomycetaceae > Streptomyces > Streptomyces sp. NPDC048361. The sequence continues at coordinate 87,913 of NZ_JBEZKW010000020.1, read as the reverse complement.
TCCCGGTCGCGGGCGGTCTCGACATCACCCTGCTCGAACCGCTCGGCGTCATCGGCGTCATCGCGCCGTGGAACTTCCCGATGCCGATCGCCGCCTGGGGCACCGCCCCCGCGCTCGCGGCCGGCAACGCCGTCATCCTCAAGCCCGCCGAGACGACCCCGCTCACCGCGCTCCGCCTGGCCGGTCTCGCCCTGGAGGCGGGCCTTCCCGAGGGCCTGTTCCAGGTGCTGCCCGGCGCGGGTGCGATCGCCGGGAACGCGCTCGTCGAGCACCCCGGCGTCGCCAAGATCGTCTTCACCGGCTCGACCCGCGTCGGCAAGCAGATCATGGCCAAGTGCGCCGACCGCGTGAAGCGGGTGACCCTCGAACTCGGCGGCAAGAGCCCCAACATCGTCTTCGCCGACGCCGACATCGAGGCTGCCGCCGCGGCCACGCCGATGTCCTTCCTCGACAACTCCGGCCAGGACTGCTGCGCCCGCACCCGCATCCTGGTCCAGCGCACCGCGTACGACCGCTTCATGGAGCTGCTCGGGCCCGCCATCGAGGAGATCGTGGTCGGCGACCCCGCCGACGAGAAGACGCAGATGGGCCCGCTGATCTCACGCGTCCAGCTGGACCGCGTCCGGTCGTACGTCGCCGACGACGCGGCCGCCCTGCGCGGCGGCGCACCCGACGGCCCCGGCTTCTGGTTCCCGCCGACCGTCCTGACCGGACTCGACCCGGAGGCACCCGCCGCCGTCGAGGAGGTCTTCGGACCGGTCGCCGTCGTGCTGCCCTTCGAGGACGAGGCGGACGCGATCCGGCTCGCCAACGCCACCGAGTACGGGCTCTCCGGGTCGATCTGGACCCGCGACGTGGGCCGGGCACTGCGGGTCTCGCGGGCCGTCGCGGCCGGCAACCTGTCCGTCAACTCCCATTCCAGCGTGCGCCATTCGACCCCGTTCGGCGGCTACAAGCAGTCCGGCCTCGGCCGTGAGCTCGGCCCCGACGCCCTGACCGCTTTCACCGAGACCAAGAACGTCTTCATCAGCACGGAGGCCTGAGCACACATGACCGACGACACCGCAACGACCTCTGGGGAATCCCCCCAGACCCCCGTCTGCCGCCGCCTGGTCGGCCGCACCGCCGTCATCACCGGCGCCGGCAGCGGCATCGGCCTCGCCACCGCCAAGCGCCTGGCCGCCGAGGGCGCCCACGTGGTGTGCGGCGACATCGACGAGAGTGCCGGAAAGGCCGCCGCGGAAGCTGTCGGCGGCACCTTCGTCAAGGTCGACGTCACCAACCAGGAGCAGGTCGAGGCGCTGTTCAGGACCGCCTTCGACACCTACGGCAGCGTCGACATCGCGTTCAACAACGCCGGCATCTCGCCGCCCGACGACGACTCCATCCTCACCACCGGGCTCGACGCCTGGCGCCGCGTCCAGGAGGTCAATCTCACCTCCGTCTACCTGTGCTGCAAGGCCGCCCTGCCCTACATGCAGCGCCAGGGCCGCGGCTCCATCATCAACACCGCCTCCTTCGTGGCGATCATGGGCGCGGCGACCTCACAGATCTCGTACACCGCGTCCAAGGGCGGCGTGCTCGCCATGTCACGCGAGCTCGGTGTGCAGTTCGCCCGCGAGGGCATCCGTGTCAACGCGCTCTGCCCGGGCCCGGTGAACACCCCGCTGCTTCAGGAGCTGTTCGCCAAGGACCCCGAGCGCGCAGCGCGGCGTCTGGTGCACATCCCGGCCGGCCGGTTCGCCGAGGCCGAGGAGATCGCCGCCGCCGTCGCCTTCCTCGCCAGCGACGACTCCTCCTTCATCAACGCCACCGACTTCCTGGTCGACGGCGGCATCTCCGGGGCGTACGTCACCCCCCTCTAAACCCCCTCTCCCCGCCTCTGAACCTCTCTGAACCCCGCCGACCCCCGCTGTTCACCCGGGGGTCACGCACCCGGCAGCCGGGCGTCGCACGACGCCCGGCTGTGCTGTCTAACGTCCGCGATGATCGCCCCGACGTCAGGAGTCCTCCAGCGTGTCCACGTCCCCCGCCGTTCGCCGCCTTCCGGTCCTCGCCGCAGCGCTCTCCATAGCCGCGGCCGGCCTCGTCGCCGCGCAGCCCGCCGAGGCGCACTCAACCCGCTGCCCCCAACTGGCCGTCTCCGAGGGCTGGTTCGGCGACAACCAGGACCGCATCCAGGACCTGATCGACAGCTACGGCACTTGCGGCGCGGGCGCCGGCGCCGGTGCCGGTGCGCGTGCGGGCCATGGCAAGAAGCCGGTCGCCGTCTTCGACTGGGACAACACCGTCGTCAAGAACGACGTCGGCGACGCCACCATGTACTGGCTGCTGCGCCACTCCAAGATCCAGCGCCCCGCGCACGGCGACTGGCGCACCACCAGCCGCTACCTGACCGCCGCCGCCGCGAACTCCATCGCCGCCGCCTGCCCGGCCGGCCGCTCCGCCACCCTGCCCACCGCCACCGACACCCGGTGCGCCGACGAGATCCTCGCGGTCTACGGCGAGGGCACCACCGGCAAGGGCGCCCCCGCCTTCGCCGGCTACGACCGGCGCACCATGGAGCCCTCGTACGCCTGGCTCGCCCAGCTTCTGCACGGCTGGACCCCGGCCCAGGTCAAGGCCTTCGCGAGCGCGGCCCGCACCGAGAACCTCAAGGCCCCGGCCGACGCCGTGCAGACGGTGGGCAGCAACACCAAGGCGACGGCCTGGGTGCGCTACTACGACCAGCAGCGCGATCTGATCCGTACGCTTCAGAAGTCAGGCTTCGACGTCTGGATCACCTCCGCTTCGCCCGAGCCCGTCGTCGACGTATGGGCACGCGGCGCGGGCGTCGACCCCGACCACGCCATCGGCATCCGCTCCACCACCGAGCACGGCCGCATCACCTCTCATCTCAAGGGCTGCGGTTCGGCCAAGGACGGTGACGACGCGATGATCACCTACATCGACGGCAAGCGCTGCTGGATGAACCAGGAGATCTTCGGCGTGCGGGGCGCCGCGGCGGAGAAGGTGCAGCCCGCCAAGCAGCGCCAGGTGTTCGCGGCCGGCGACTCCGACACCGACGTGTCCTTCCTGCGGGACGCCACCGGCCTGCGCCTCGTCCTGAACCGCAACAAGAACGAGCTGATGTGCCGGGCGTACGACGACAGCGACGGCCGCTGGATCGTCAACCCCATGTTCATCGAGCCCAAGGGACAGAAGGCCGCGCCCTACCCCTGCGCCACCACCGGCTACACCGAGCACGACGGCACCCCGGCTCCCGTACGGCGCGCCGACGGCTCGGTCGTGCCCGACCAATGGGACTCGGTGTACGGCGGCTGAACACACGTCCTAGGGTGTGCGCATGACCATGACGACCCCGCCCGGCTGGTACCCGGACCCGGGCCTGCCGGGCACCGAACGCTGGTGGGACGGCGCCGCCTGGACCGCTAACACCAGGACGCACGGCGCGCCGGCCTTCGGGCCGCCGCAGCCGGTCGCCGTGGTGGTCCCGCCGCCCGCGCGGCGGCGCGGCCGGACGGCGGCGATCGGCGCCGCGGCCGTGGTCCTGGTGGCCGGGGCCGTCGGCGGGGCCGTCCTGCTCGGCCGGGGCGACGACGACCCCAGCCCCACGAGCGCGAGCGACAGCGCCTCCGCTCCGGTGGCCGCCGACTCGCCGTCCACACAGGCGAGTTCATCGCCGACCGGCAACCCGAACACCCTCGTCGACCAGCTCAACGGCATCACCCTGCCGATCCCGGAGGGCTGGGAGAAGACCGACGACCCGGTGTCCGGACTTCTCACCATGACGACGAAGGACACCTACGACTGCCCCGGCGGCTCGGGCTTCTGTCACCACGGCACGGTCACCACCTCGACGGCCACCGCGACCGACCTCAAGACCCCCGAGGCCGTCGCCAAGAACGACATCACCGACGCGGCCAACGACGCCTACGACCACGACCTGGTCGGCTCCCGCCCCTACAACGGCATCACCGCGCACCACGAGGTGAAGTCGGGCTCCGTGGTGGTCGACGGGCGCACCGGTTACCTGGTGCGCTGGCAGGTCACGACCGGCTCGGGCCCCGGCGGCTACGTCGAGTCGCTCGCCTTCCCCTCCACGGTGGGCAGCCAGGCCATGGTCATCGCGCGGTTCGCCTTCGACACCGGCGCGGACGGCCCGCCGCTCGCCCTCATGGACACCATCACCCGGGGCATCGCGCCCATCGGCGGCGGAGGCGGCCAGAACGGCGGCGCCGGCACCAGCCTGGCCCCGCCGTCGCTCTGAGGCCGGGACGCCCAAGTCACGGGCACGTGCGGCCGTCGAGCCACCTCTGTAGTGCGGGCCGGGCCCCGGGCCACAGGAACGCGCCGCCCTCGCCGCGGTAGGGCCGCGGGCCCCGCTACAGGAACGTGCGGCCCTTGCCGCGGTACGGCCGCGCGCCCGCTACAAGAACGTGCGGCCCTCGCCCCGGTACGTCGGCACGGTTGCCGTCACCCGGTCGCCCTCGACGAGCTGCAACTCCTCGAAGCGTTCACACAGTTCGCCCGCCTTCGCGTGCCGGAACCACACCTTGTCCCCGATCAGGAGATCGTCCGCGGCGGAGCCGAGCAGCGGCGTCTGCACCTCGCCCGCGCCCTCCTGCGGGTCGTAGCGCAGCCCCTCCGGCAGATACGGCACCGGAAGGCGGTCCGCGCCGGGCGCGCCCGACGCCGGGTAACCGCCGCCGAGCACGGTCACGACACCGACACCGGGCCTGCGCACCACCGGCTGGGCGAACAGCGCCGCCGGACGCCCGCTGAACGACGTGTAGTTGTCGAAGAGCCGCGGCACATAGAGCCCCGAGCCCGCCGCGATCTCCGTCACCGCCGCCTCGGCCGCCGTGTGCTGCACACTGCCGGTGCCGCCGCCGTTGACGAACTCCAGGTCCGGCGCGACCGCCCGTACCGCGCGCACCACCTCCGCCCGGCGCGCCGCCAACTCCTTGCGGGCCGCCGCCTGCATCAGACGGATCGCGCGCGAGCGCAGCGGACTGCCCGCCACCGCGTCCCCGACCCCGGCGACATGGCCCTCGTACGCCATCAGACCGACCAGCCGGAACCCGGGGCGCCGGGCCACCGAGCGGGCCAGTTCGGCCAGTTGCTCCGGAGTGCGCAGCGGGGAGCGGCGGGCGCCGACCCGCACCCGGCCCCGGAAGAGCTGGAGCGAGGTGTCCAGCTCCAGACAGACCCGCACCTCCTGGCCGTCGCCCTCACGGGCCCGGTCCACCAGGTCGAGCTGGGCCGGGTCGTCGACCATGACGGTGATGGCCCCGGCGAGTTTCGGGTCGCCGGTCAGCTCCGTAAAAGCGGCCCGGTCGGCGGACGGATAGGCGAGCAGCACGTCCTCGAACCCGGCCCGCGCGAGCCACACCGACTCGGCCAGCGTGAACGACATGAGCCCCGCGAAGCCGGGCCTGGCGAGCACCCGCTCCAGAAGCGCCCGGCACCGCACCGACTTGCTGGCGACCCGGATCGGTTTGCCGGCCGCCCGGCGCACCAGGTCGTCCGCGTTGGCGTCGAACGCCTCCAGATCGACGATCGCCACAGGCGCGTCGAGGTGAGCGGTCGCCCGGTCGTACCGGGCGCGGTCAGCGGCGCGGGGAGTCATGACGGAAGCCTGCCAGAACCGGTTACCACAAGGTAGGGGTCGGCCGGTGCGGATGCCGCGCGACCTGGACCGGCGTATCCGCCGGCTCGCCCTCGCGGCAGCGGCGGTACCCCCACCGGTCTGCACCCGCACAGGATCAGCCCGTAGAGTGACGCCCGAGCGCAAGAGGGCTGGACCGAACGGCAAGCGGGGTACGAGGGGGGCGGATGACCACCGACGCACGGCCCCCGCACAGCCGCCCTCAACTGCCGCCGCCCGCACCGGAACCCGACCTGCCCGGCCCATCATGCCCGGCCGCCCCGTCAGGCTCGTCGGCCTCAGGGCCGGCCACCCTGTCAGGCTCGTCGGCCTCGTCAGGCCCGGCCACCCCCTCAGGCTCGTCTGCCTCAGGGCCGGCCACCCCGTCAGGCTCATCGGCTCCGGGCGTGCCGAGTCTGTCCGGCTCGGCAGCGCCGTCAGGCCCGTCCGACCCGGGGCCGTCAGGTCCTTCGGGTTCTCCCGCGCCGGCCCCACCGCGCGCGTCCGTACGCGCCGCCGAGCGACTGCGCTCCGCGCTCGACCTCATCGACCCGGGCCCGGTCCTGCCGAAGCCTCGGACCACGCCGATCGCGCCGGTCACCCCGTACCCCTCGGATCCCCCGTACCCCTCAGACCCCCCGAACTCCTCGAACACTTCGCTCACCTCGACCAGCCCGAACGCCCCCATAGCGTCCCCGACTTCGGCCGTGCCGCCCGCGGTCGCGGTGCCCCGTCCGCCCGCGATACCCCCGCAGCCGGCCGCGCCGCCCAGACCGCTGCTCCCGCCGGAACCGCTCTCCGACGAGCCGGGCCCGCTGCGGCCGGTGCCGCCGCGGCGGCCCGGGCGCGTGGCGGCGGCCGCGATATGCGTGGTCCTCGGCGTCGGACTCATCGGCGGGGCGGCCGCGGGCACCTGGCTGGACGACGACTCCGACGGTCCCGCCGCCCACAGCAACTACACCGCAGCCCGCGACCTGTGGCACAGCGTGCCCGTCGACACCCTCTTCCCCCGCACCATCCTCGGCACCGGCGCCGGGCCCGGCGGCGCCCAGCGGCAGTGGACCCGGATCGGCGTCGCTCCGGACGGCGACTGCGCGGGCGCGCTCGACCCCCTGCTCCTCAAGGTGATCGCACCGGTCGGCTGCGTCCGTATGCTGCGCGCCACCTACACCGACGCGACGGCCAGCAGCGTGACCACGGTCGGCCTGGTCTTCACGCGCGCCGACCCCGCCGCCATGACCACCCTGGCGAACCGGTTCAGCAACGAGAAGCTCGGCGAGCGCACCGATCTGCTGCCCCTGCCGTACGCCGTGAAGGGCAGCGTGGCCGCCGCGTTCGGCGCCAAGCAGCGCGCGGGCTGGACGGTACGGGTCCTCACCGACGCGCCCGTACTCGTCACCGCCGTCTCCGGCTTCGCCGACGGCCGTGTGGTGGCCACGCCGCAGTCCGCCGAACAGGCCACGGCGGGCGGCGCGACCGGCCCCGTCGCCGAGGCGGGCCTGGGCCACGACGCCAAGGGCATCGCCGACGCCGTAGAACGCGACCTGCGCAAGAAGGTCGCCGCAGGCCCGGAGCCCACACCATGAGCGAACTGCCCCCTTCCGGCCCCCCCATGGCCGAACCGCCCGAACCGGCCGCCCCCCATCTGCGCCGCGCCAGCGCGCTTGGCCGGCCCTTCCGCCTGCGCCGCACCGTCGCGCTCCCGGCCGCCCCCCGCCTGCGCCGCACCGGCGCGCTCGGGGTGATCGCCGCGCTCAGTCTGCTGCTCTGCGCCGGTCCGGCCCACGCCGACGGGATACGGGACCGGCAGTGGGAGCTGACCGCGATGCACACCCAGCAGGCGTGGCGCACGACCAAGGGGAAGGGGATCACCGTCGCCGTCCTGGACACCGGCGTGGACGGCAGCCACCCCGACCTCGCCGGGCAGGTCCTGCCGGGCGAGGACCTCATCGGGTTCGGGGCCGGGCAGGGCAGCCGCGACTGGGCCCGGCACGGTACGGCGATGGCCGGCATCATCGCGGGCCACGGCCACGGCGCGGGAGACCGCTCAGGTGTCCTAGGCATCGCGCCCGAAGCCAAGATCCTCCCGGTCCGGGTCATCCTGGAATCGACCGACCCGGCCCGCAAGCAGGCCCGCGAGAGCAAGGGCGGCGCGCTCGCCGAAGGCATCCGGTGGGCCGCGGACCACGGCGCCGACGTCATCAACCTCTCGCTCGGCGACGACAGCGCGTCCGCGCACCCCGAACCCGCGGAGGACGCCGCGATCCAGTACGCGCTCGGCAAGGGCGCCGTCGTCGTGGCCTCCGCGGGCAACGGCGGCGATCAGGGCGACCACATCTCCTACCCGGCCGCCTACCCCGGCGTCATCGCGGTGGCCGCCGTCGACAAGTACGGCACCCACGCCTCGTTCTCCACCCGCCACTGGTACGCCACCGTCAGCGCGCCCGGCGTGGACGTCGTCATCGCGGACCCGGACCGCAAGTACTACGAGGGCTGGGGCACGAGCGCCGCCTCCGCGTTCGTCTCCGGCGCCGTCGCCCTCGTACGCTCCGCGGACCCCGGCCTCAGTCCCGCGCAGATCAAGAAGCTCCTGGAGGACACCGCCCGTGACGCCCCCGAGGGCGGCCGGGACGACGCCCACGGCTATGGCCTGATCGACCCGGCCGCCGCGCTCGCCGCGGCCGCCAAGCTGAAGCCGGCCGGGCTGCGCCCCGAGTCCGCCGGAAACGGCAGGACGTACTTCGGCGGCGGGCCGGACGCCCCGGCCGCCACCGGCGGCCCGTCGAACTGGCTGGCCCCGCTCTCCGCGGGCGGCGGCGTCCTACTGCTGGTGACCGGCGTGGCGCTGTGGCGCTCCACCCGGGTCAGGACACCGCGCGCGTGGCTGTGAAGCCGGCGCGGAGGCCATGACGGGCCGACCGCACGGCCCGGCTAGTCTCATGGCGTGGCGCTCAAGAACATTCCGGATTCCGGCTTCTCCGACGACGACGGCACTGCCGCCCCCGAACTGACCGAGGCCCTGGCCGCCTGGGCGAAGGACAGATCGGCCGAGCCGCGGGTGCTCGCGGCGCTCCGCACAGCGCGGCTCCTCGTGCCGGTGGTCGCCATGCTCGGCGAGAGCGAGATCGACGAGAACGGTCTCAAGCGCGAGAAGACCAGCGACATGGCGGTGCCCACCCTGACGGCGGGCGGGCGCACGGCGCTGCCCGCGTTCACGTCGATCGAGGCGCTCGCCCTGTGGGACCCGGCGGCCCGGCCCGTCGCGGTGCCGCTGCACCAGGCGCTCGCGGCGGCCGTGCACGAGAAGGCGGACACCGTGGTCGTCGACCTCGCGGGACCGGTGGCGTACGAACTGAAGGGCGCGGCCCTGCTCGCCCTCGCGGAGGGCCGCACCAGCGCGGACCCGCTCCACGACCCCGCGGTGCTGGAGGCGGTCCGCTCGGCGGTCGCCGCCGTTCCCGCGGTACTCCGCGCCCACCTCGGCCCCGGCAGCGCGGACGGCACCCTCGCCCTGGTCGTCGCCGACGGCGTGGAACCGGCGGAGGCCGGCCGCGCGGTCGCCGAACTGATCGCCGCCGACGAGACACTGCGGGCCCGGCTGGTGCGCGGCCTCGACCTGGCCCTGCTGCCGTCCGGGGCCCCACAGCCGAACGAGCCGCTCTTCACCCGGTGAGGTGCGAAGCGGCCCGTTCGTGAGCGTGCGGGGGAGCGGGTCAGCCGAAGACGGCGCCCGTGTACTTCTCGCCCGGCCCCTGGCCCGGCGCGTCCGGCACGATCGAGGCCTCACGGAACGCCAGCTGGAGCGACTTCAGGCCGTCGCGCAGCGGGGCGGCGTGGAAGGACGAGATCTCGGTGGCCCCGGCGTCGAGAAGCCCGGCCAGGGCGTGCACCAGCTTGCGGGCCTCGTCGAGGTCCTTGTACTGGTCGCCCTCCTCGGTCAGACCGAGCTTCACGGCGGCGGCGCTCATCAGGTTCACGGCGACCGTCACGATCACCTCGACGGCCGGAACCTCCGCGATGTCGCGGGCCATGGTGTCGAAGTCGGCGGTGTCTTGGGGGGGCGTCTCACTCATGCCCACACGATATGCGGTGCGCGGAGTCCGCTCTTCCCGCGCACTCGATTAGCCCGCCCGTCGGGTTGCTGCTAACCTTGTGTAACGACCGGCCGGGCACGTGTGCCCGGCCCACAAGTGGAGGCTCCGATCTCCCACCCGACCACCCTCACGGGAGGCGGGTCATCCGGTCAGGTGGCCCCCATCGTTCCGTACGGACGATGGAGCCGCCCGATGTACGCCCCGCGGTGGACCCGCGGCGGTGTTCCGGTTTTCTTGGAGCCCCGCCTGTGTCCGTGACGGGGCATTTTTTGTGTCTCGTAGCGGTTGGTCATGTCACTAGAGACATACGCGGCTGTCTGCCAGACAGCCGTGTGGTGCTACTGAGGAGGATCCATCAGCGCCGAGCCCCGCATCAACGACCGGATTCGCGTTCCCGAGGTCCGACTTGTCGGCCCCAGCGGCGAGCAGGTCGGAATTGTTCCGCTTGCCAAGGCCCTGGAGCTCGCCCAGGAGTATGACCTCGACCTGGTCGAGGTCGCGGCGACCGCCCGTCCGCCCGTGTGCAAGCTCATGGACTACGGGAAGTTCAAGTACGAGTCGGCCATGAAGGCCCGTGAGGCGCGCAAGAACCAGGCGCACACGGTCATCAAGGAGATGAAGCTCCGGCCGAAGATCGACCCGCACGACTATGACACCAAGAAGGGTCACGTCGTTCGGTTCCTCAAGCAGGGCGACAAGGTCAAGATCACGATCATGTTCCGTGGTCGTGAGCAGTCCAGGCCGGAGCTCGGCTACCGACTGCTTCAGCGCCTCGCTTCGGACGTGGAGGAGCTCGGCTTCGTCGAGTCCAGCCCGAAGCAGGACGGCCGAAACATGATCATGGTTCTCGGTCCGCACAAGAAGAAGACCGAGGCGATGGCCGAAGCCCGCGAGGCCCAGGCGGCCCGCAAGGCGGAGCGCCAGGGTCTGTCTGCCCAGGCCGACGAGTCCGTCGAGGACGAGTCCGCCGAGGACGAGTCCGCCGCCGAGGCGCCCGCCGCCGAGGCAGTGGCCGAGGAACACCCCGCCGAGGCCTGATTCCGGGACAGCCCGTTCCGGAAATCAACCGACATATATGACGCTCCCGAGCGCCGGTCCCCGGACCGGCTGGGAGCGCCACTGACGAGGAGATAACGGCGCTATGCCGAAGAACAAGTCGCACAGCGGTGCCAGCAAGCGCTTCAAGATCACCGGCTCCGGCAAGGTGCTCCGCGAGCGTGCCGGCAAGCGCCACCTGCTCGAGCACAAGTCGTCCAAGAAGACCCGCTCGCTGACGGGCACGGTCGTCCTGGCTCCGGCCGACGCCAAGAAGATCAAGAAGCTTCTCGGCAAGTGACGTTCCTCCGCCCCCTCACCCGGGGCGGAACGTCGAGTCCGGGACCTATTCGATTTCGGGTCGTGTGAGTCCAACCACGGCCCCGCTACAAGGAGTTAACAAGTGGCACGCGTCAAGCGGGCAGTAAACGCCCACAAGAAGCGCAGGGCAATCCTCGAGGCGGCCTCCGGCTACCGCGGTCAGCGTTCGCGCCTGTACCGCAAGGCCAAGGAGCAGGTCACCCACTCGCTGGTCTACAACTACAACGACCGCAAGAAGCGCAAGGGCGACTTCCGTCGGCTGTGGATCCAGCGCATCAACGCTGCTGCCCGCCAGAACGGCATGACGTACAACCGCCTCATCCAGGGTCTGAACGCCGCCAACATCGAGGTGGACCGCAAGATCCTGGCCGAGCTCGCGGTCAACGACGCCAACGCGTTCGCCGCGCTCGTCGAGGTGGCCCAGAAGGCCCTCCCGAGCGACGTCAACGCCCCGAAGGCCGCGTAAGCGCCTGACGGCTGGTTGAGCCGGACCGGACCCGCAGGCCGCTGGCCTGCGGGTCCGGACGCGTTACGGGACCTTCCCCGGCGGCTGCGCCCCAAGCCTCCCGCCCTCGGGAGGGGGACCGAGCCCCTGCCCCCGGAGGGCCCCAGCCCGCCACCTCGTAGAGAGACCGCGTACATGCCCACCCCCGAGCTGATCTCCCCGCGTTCCCCGCGCGTCGCCGCCGCCCGCCGGCTCGCGCGGCGCAACGTCCGGGGCAAGGAACGCCGGTTCATCGCCGAGGGACCGCAGGCCGTGCGGGAGGCCGTCGAGCACCGCAGTGACGGCGCGCCCACCCTGATCGAGCTGTTCACGACCGTCGAGGCCGCCGAGCGCTACGCCGACATCGTGCACGCCGCCCTCGACGCGGGGGCCCGCGTCCACTACGCCGACGACGAGGTCCTCGCCGAGGTCTCCCAGACCGTCACCCCGCAGGGTTTGGTCGGTGTCTGCCGATTCCTGGACTCGCCGTTCGAGGAGATCCTCGCCGCGAAGCCCAGGCTGGTCGCCGTGCTCGCGCACGTCCGCGACCCCGGGAACGCCGGTACCGTCCTGCGCTGCGCGGATGCCGCGGGCGCCGACGCGGTCGTCCTCACCGACGCCTCCGTCGACCTGTACAACCCCAAGTCCGTGCGGGCGTCGGTCGGTTCGCTCTTCCATCTGCCGGTCGCGGTGGGGGTCCCCGTCGAGCAGGCAGTCCAGGGCCTGCGGGACGCGGGCGTACGGATCCTGGCCGCCGACGGCGCGGGCGAGGACGACCTGGATGCCGAGCTGGACGCCGGCACCATGGGCGGCCCCACCGCGTGGATCTTCGGCAACGAGGCGTGGGGCCTGCCAGAGGAGACCCGCGCACTCGCGGACGCCGTGGTGCGCGTGCCCATCCACGGCAAGGCCGAAAGTCTCAACCTCGCGACGGCCGCCGCCGTATGCCTCTATGCCTCGGCTCGTGCGCAGCGTGCTGCCGCAGGGTGCCGCTCCGTCACCTCCTACTAGTAGGGTGGCGGGCCCGGGGTCCCACTCAGCGCTTCGGAGAGGGGGGATAGGGGGATGGCTGTCGGCATGAGCAGCATCGGCAACAGCACCGCGCTGTGTCCGTCCGGCCGTCCTGACGTCCTCGGCTTCGACCCCGACGACCTGCCCGACGGGATCGTCGTCGCGGACGACAAGGGACAGGTGATCTGCTTCAACGCCGCCGCCGTCAGGATCACGGCGGTCGCGAAGCACGAGGCACTGGGCTTCCCGCTGGAGCGGGCGCTGCCCCTCGAAGACCTCAAGGGCCGCCGCTGGTGGCAGCTGACCGACCCCTACGGCGGCCTCGCCATCCGGGTCGGCCAGCCCGAACGCAATCTGCTGCTGCCCGGCGGCCGCGAAGTGCTCGTCTCCGCGCGGTACGTACGCGAACGCCCCACCGGGCCCGTGCGCCGGGTCGTGGTCAGCCTGCGCTCCACGGAGGCACGGCGGCGCACCGAACGCTCGCACGCCGAGCTCATCGCCACCGTCGCCCACGAGCTGCGCTCTCCACTGACCTCCGTGAAGGGCTTCACCGCGACGCTGCTCGCCAAGTGGGAGCGGTTCACCGACGATCAGAAGCGCCTCATGCTGGAGACCGTCGACGCCGACGCCAACCGCGTCACCCGGCTCATCGCCGAACTCCTCGACATCTCCCGCATCGACTCCGGCCGCCTGGAAGTGCGCCGTCAGCCGGTCGACGTGCCGGCCGCCGTCGGCCGCCACCTCCAGGCCCACGTCGCATCCGGGCAGGCCCCCGACCGCTTCCTGGTCCGCGTCCAGCGCCCGTTGCCCGATCTGTGGGCCGACCCCGACAAGATCGACCAGGTGCTCGGCAACCTGCTGGAAAACGCGGTGCGCCACGGCGAGGGAACCGTCACCATTGAGGTGGCACCAGCGCCCGTCCGCATCGACGAGCACGACGAGAAGGGAACGGCCGTCACCGTGAGCGACGAAGGCCCCGGCATCCCCGAGGAGTCGATGGGCCGTGTCTTCACCCGTTTCTGGCGGGGGAGCAAGCGCGGTGGTACCGGGCTCGGCCTGTACATCGTCAAGGGCATCGTCGAGGCGCACGGCGGCACCATCACGGTCGGCGGGGGGCCCGGCGGCGGCGCCCAGTTCCGATTTATCCTGCCCGTCGGCGCTCCGGCGTATCTCCAGTAGATCGCCCTCCGAGCCGCCCACGGGCGCAACCGCATTCCCTCACCCCGTTAGACTCGACCTTTGGCGCGTTTGTGTCCGCGCGCTATCGCGGTATCGCTGTCGCGGTCGCGGGGACCCCCAGCCAAGACAATCGGAAGCACGGGAAGAGATGTCGGCACCTAATAAGTCGTACGACCCTGTCGAGGTCGAGGCGCTGAAACCGGAAGAGATCGAGCGCATGCGGGACGAGGCGCTCGCCGCCTTCGCCGCCGCGGGCGACCTCGACGCGCTCGCCCAGGCGAAGACCGCGCACACCGGTGGCACCTCGCCCCTCTCACTCGCCAACCGCGAGATCGGCGCGCTGCCGCCGCAGGCCAAGGCCGCGGCCGGCAAGCTCGTGGGCATGGCCCGCGGCGCCGTGAACAAGGCTCTGGCCGCGCGCCAGGCCGAGCTGGAGGACGAGCGGGACGCCCGGGTCCTGGTCGAGGAGGCGGTCGATGTCACGCTGCCCCACGACCGCGTACCGGCCGGCGCCCGCCACCCGCTGACCACGCTCTCGGAGCGCATCGAGGACGTCTTCGTGGCCATGGGCTACGAGGTCGCCGAGGGCCCCGAGGCCGAGGCCGAGTGGTTCACCTTCGACGCGCTCAACATCGGCCCGGACCACCCGGCCCGCACCGAGCACGACACCTTCTTCGTGCAGGGTCCGGAGGCGGCGGCCAACTCCGGCGTCGTCCTGCGCACGCACACCTCGCCCGTACAGATCCGCTCCATGCTCCACCGCGAGCCTCCGGTGTACGTGATCTGCCCCGGCCGGGTGTACCGCACCGACGAGCTGGACGCCACGCACAGCCCGGTCTTCCGCCAGGTCGAGCTCCTCGCCGTGGACGAGGGCCTCACCATGGCCGACCTCAAGGGCACCCTCGACCACATGGTCAAGGCGCTCTTCGGCGAGGACATCACGACGCGGCTGCGGCCGAACTTCTTCCCGTTCACCGAGCCGTCCGCCGAGATGGACATGGTCTGCTACGTGTGCCGCGGCGAGTCCGTCGGCAACCCGGACCGCCCCTGCCGCACCTGCTCGTCCGAGGGCTGGATCGAGCTCGGCGGCTGCGGCATGGTCAACCCGAAGGTGCTGACCGCCTGTGGTGTGGACGCCGAGAAGTACAGCGGCTTCGCCTTCGGCTTCGGCATCGAGCGGATGCTGATGTTCCGCCACAACGTAGAAGACATGCGAGACATGGTCGAGGGTGACGTCCGGTTCACCCGGCCGTTCGGGATGGAGATCTGATGCGGGTCCCGCTTTCCTGGCTGCGGGAGTACGTCGATCTCCCCGCCACCGAGACCGGCCGCGACGTGCAGGCCAAGCTGGTCGACTGCGGTCTCGAGGTCGAGACAGTCGAGCAACTCGGCGCCGGGCTCAAGGGCCCCCTCGTCGTCGGCAAGGTGCTCACCATCGAGGAGCTGGAAGGGTTCAAGAAGCCCATCCGCTTCTGCACCGTCGACGTCGGCCAGGCCAACGGCACCGGTGAGCCCCAGGAGATCGTCTGCGGCGCCCGCAACTTCGCGGTCGGCGACAAGGTCGTCGTGGTGCTGCCCGGCGCGGTGCTGCCCGGCGACTTCGCGATCGCCGCGCGCACGACGTACGGCAGGACGTCGCACGGCATGATCTGCTCCAGCGACGAGCTGGGCATGGGCCCGGACACCACCGGCGGCATCATCGTGCTGCCCCCGGAGCACGAGGTGGGCAGCGACGCGATCGCGCTGCTCGAACTCGTCGACGAGGTCCTCGACATCGCGGTCACCGCCAACCGCGGCGACTGCCTGTCGATGCGCGGTGTGGCCCGTGAGACCGCCATCGCCTACGGTCTGCCGCTGCGCGACCCGGCGCTGCTCGACGTGCCCGCGCCCAACTCCTACGGCTACCAGGTCAAGGTCGCCGACCCGATCGGCTGCGACCGCTTCACCGCGCGCACCGTGACCGGTCTCGACCCCGAGGCCCGCTCCCCGATCTGGCTGCAGCGCCGCCTGCAGAAGGCCGGGATGCGTCCGATCTCGCTCGCCGTCGACATCACCAACTACGTGATGATCGAGCTCGGCCAGCCGCTGCACGCCTACGACCGCACCCTGGTCGACGGGCCCATCGGCGTGCGCCGCGCCGAGGCCGGCGAGCTGCTCACCACCCTCGACGGCACCCAGCGCAAGCTGGACGCCGCCGACCTCGTCATCACCGACAACCGGGGCCCCATCGGTCTCGCCGGTGTGATGGGCGGAGCCAACACCGAGATCGCCGACTCCGTCACGGACCCCGAGACCGGCGAGGTCAAGGGCACCACCGAGGTCGTCATCGAGGCCGCGCACTTCGACCCGGTCGCCATCGCCCGCACCGCGCGCCGCCACAAGCTGTCCTCCGAGGCGTCCAAGCGCTTCGAGCGTGGCGTCGACCCGCAGGCGGCGTCCGCCGCCGCCCAGCGCACCGTCGACCTGCTGGTGCTGCTCGCGGGCGGCACGGCCGAGGCCGGTGTCACCGAGATCGTCTCGCCGTCCGCGCCGCGCACCATCGCCATGCACGCCGACCACCCGGACCGCGTCGCGGGCATCGAGTACGGCCGCGAGACCGTCGTACGCCGCCTCCAGGAGGTCGGCTGCGATGCGTACGGGCAGGACGAACTCGTCGTGACCGTGCCGTCCTGGCGCCCCGACCTCACCGAGCCGAACGACCTGGCCGAAGAGGTCATCCGGCTCGAGGGCTACGCCAACCTGCCCTCCACGCTGCCCAAGCCGCCCGCCGGACGAGGTCTGACGGAGCGTCAGCGGCTGCACCGCAGGGTCGGCCGTGCGCTCGCCGGCGCCGGGTTCACCGAGGCGCCGAGCTACCCGTTCGTCGCCGAGTCGGTCTTCGACCAGCTGGGCCTCGACGCGGACGACGCCAACCGCGCCGTCGTGAAGCTGGTCAACCCGCTGAGCGACGAGGAGCCGGCGCTGCGCACCACGCTGCTGCCGGGTCTGCTCGCCACGCTGCGCCGCAACGTCGGGCGCGGCAGTCACGACCTGGCCCTGTTCGAGACGGGCCTGGTCTTCCACCCGTCGCCGACTCCGGGCGTCGCGGCCCGGCTGCCCGTCGACCGCCGCCCCACCGACGAGGAGATCGCCGCTCTCGACGCCGTGCTGCCTGTGCAGCCCCGGCACGTGGGCGCCGTCCTTGCCGGTGCGCGCGAGCAGGCCGGCTGGTGGGGTAGGGGCCGCCCGGCCGACTGGGCCGACGCCGTCGAGGCGGCGCGTGCCGTGGCCGCCGAAGCAGGGCTCGAACTCGCCGTGGAGCAGGGCCAGTACGGCCCCTGGCACCCGGGCCGCTGCGCCGAGCTGTATGTGTTCCCCGAGGGCGTCAAGACCCTCGTCGGGCACGCCGGTGAGCTGCACCCGCGCGTCGTCAAGGCGTTCGGTCTGCCCGCCCGCAGCTGTGCGATGGAGCTCGACCTCGACGTCCTGGAGCGGGCCACCGAGGGCGTCGTGCAGGCTCCGTCGATCTCCACCTTCCCGGTGGCCACCCAGGACGTGGCGCTCGTCGTCGACGCCCAGGTGCCGGCCGCCGCGGTGGAGAACGCGCTGCGCGCCGGAGCAGGTGAACTCCTGGAGTCCATCCGCCTGTTCGACGTCTACAGCGGCGAGCAGACCGGCGAGGGCAAGAAGTCCCTCGCGTACGCGCTGCGCTTCCGCGCCGCCGACCGCACCCTGACCGTCGAGGAGGCCTCGGCCGCCCGCGACGCGGCGGTGGCCCACGCGGCCGAGGCCGCGGGCGCGGTGCTGCGCGGCGCGTAGCCCGCGGCAGAACGCACCGAGAGGGGCGCACCGGGACTCCCGGCGCGCCCCTCTCGCCGTTGTCCGGAGCGGTCCTGTCACCGTTGCCCGGCCCTTCGCCGCGTCCCGCGGCGCCGCCCCCGGACCGGACCAACCGGTGCACCTCACTCGTTCGGGTGAGAACTCCGTTCGGCTCCCGCACGGCGGTGCCCGCGATCGAAAGAATCGACCCGGCCGTGCGAGTCGGCGGGGCTCGGCCCCGCGGCCCGGTGCACCACAGCGCGCAGAGGCCGAGGGGGCCGACGGCATGATCCGTACACCGGGATGGACCACGCGCGGCGGCGGTGTCCCGCACATCCGACGGGCCGCGACCCCGGGCCTGGTCCTGCCGTCCGGCTGGCTCGCCCTCGTCGTCATCTGGCAGCTGGTGCGACCGCCGGGCGGCGGGGGTGGCGCGGGGCCGCGCATCGCCACCTGCCTCGCCTTCCTGACCGCCGTGGTGTGGCTGGTCGTCGGCGTCCGGAACGCGGCCGAGCGGGAGGTACGGCGGATCGGACACATCGCCGATGCCGCCCAGCGGGTGGTCCTGCGGCCACCGCCCGCGCGGCTCGACGGGATCGCCCTCGCGGCCGGACAGCTCTCCATGAGCCGCGGAGCGTCGGTCGGCGGCGACCTGTACGAGGCGATGGCGACCCCGTACGGCGTACGCATCGTGATGGGCGACGTACGCGGCCACGGGCTCCCCGCGATCGGCGCGGTCGCGGCGCTCCTGGGCAGCTTCCGTGAAGCCGCCCACGACGAGCCCCAACTGGCGGGCGTGTTACGGAGGTTGGACCGTGCGCTCGCGCGGCATCTGCGGGAGCGCTGCCGCGCCGAACATCCGGCGTGCGGCGGCGGAGAACCGGAGAGCCCGCTCGCCGAGGAGTTCGTCACGGTCCTGCTCCTGGAGATCCGCGCCGACGGTGATATGGACGCCCTCAACTGCGGTCATCCCTGGCCCCATCGGCTCGGCCCCGGAGTCGAACAACTCGCGCCCGGCGACCCGTTGCCCCCGCTCGGGCCCTTCCCGCTCCCGGCCGAGCTCGTCCCGCTGCGCTGCGGGCGGCTGCTGCCGGGCGAGGCGCTCTGCCTCCACACCGACGGCGCGGAGGACGCGCGGGACGCCGCCGGGCGGTTCTTCGCGCTGCGCGAGGCGCTCGCCGATGCGGCCCGCACCTCCCCGGTGTCGCCCGCGGCCGTGGTGGCCCAGGTGCAGCGCGCGCTGCTCGACCACACCCGCGGGCGCCTCTCGGACGACGTGGCTCTCCTCGTTCTGCGCAACGACCGGGTCCGGGTGCCGGCGCAGCCGATCGGCAGCGGCGCGGCCGGAGTTCATCTCTGAGGTGGGGCGCCGCCGCCCTGCCGGGAGTGCCGGGCAGCGCGGACAGGGCGGACGGCGCCGAGAGGGCCGCCGCACTGTTCGAGGGGGAGCCGGCGGCCCGGTCGCCTCGGGGAGAGGCGGTACCGAGTCAACCGACTCCGGGCGCTCCCGGGCAGAGAGCGCGGCGCATAAATGCGGGTACTCGCTTCACACCCCGTGTGAACCGGGCTCCTTTACGCTGATGTCACCGAGCCGACGGAGGGGCCTCATGCAGCCCAATACCCTGCTCGACGCGCTGGTGGACGAGGCGGGGATCTCGCACGCCGGTCTCGCGGCCCGAGTCAACCAGGCCGGGCGGGCCAAAGGCGTCACTCTCAGATACGAACACACCGCCGTGGCACGGTGGTTGAAGGGTCAGCGGCCGCGCGGCCAGGTGCCCGACCTGCTCTGCGAGGTGCTCGCCGGCCGGCTGCGGCGCCGGGTCACCCTCGACGACATCGGCCTCGGCGTGCCGGGCGAACCGGCCCCGCTGCACGGCTCGCCGCTCGCCGGCTTCGTCGAGCGGGCCACCGCCCTGTGGCGCTCGGACGAACAGCAGCGCACCCACATACTCGACGCGCCCGCCGTCACCGGCACCCCGGCGGTCATGCCCGTATGGGAGTGGGAGAACCCGCCCGAGGACACCGATGTCTCCCGCAACGGCCAGACGGCGGTGGGGGAGTCCGACATCGAGATGCTCCGCTCGGCGCGCGAGCACTACGAGCTGATGTACCGCAAGGCGGGCGGCATCGCGACCCGTTCGCGCATCGTGGGCTTCCTCAACGCGGAGACCGCCCCGCTGCTGCGCGGCGGCTACACCGACGCGACAGGACGCCAACTCCACCGGGCCACCGGCGGGTTGGTGGCCATCGCGGGCATCTGCGCCTACGACTCCAACGCGCAGGGCCTCGCCCAGCGCTACTTCCACCAGGCGCTGCGACTCGCGAAGGCCAGTGGGGACCGGGGACTTGGGGCCTATGTCATCGCGCTCCTCGTCAACCAGTCGCTCTTCATGCGGGACTACCGCCAGTCGGTCGCCTTCGCGGAGGCGGCGCTCCGTGCGGCGGGCGGCCGGCTCAGCCCCGCCCTCGCGGCCGATCTGCATGCCATGCAGGCCAAGGCGTACGCCCATCTCGGGGACGGGCAGAGCGCGTTGTCCTCGATCAGGAGCGCCGAGACGGCGGCCGGACGGATCCGGCCCGGGCAGGAACCGGCCGAGACCGGCTACGTCCAGCCGGGCCTGGTCAACGTCCAGGTGGCGGAGGCCCTGCTCAGCCTCGGCGATCTGACGGCCGCCCGCGAACAGGCCGCGCTCGCGGCCGACGAGCCCTCCCACGACAGGGGAAGGGTGCACCGCCTTGCGATGCTCGCGCAGATCGAGCTGCGGCAGGGCGACGCCGACCGGGCCGTGGCCACCGCGGTCGAGATGGCGGAGCGGGCCCGGGGGATGGAGTCGCAGCGATTGCGTGACCGGCTGCGCGTGGTGCGTGAGCACCTGGTCGAGAGCGGTTGCGCGGGCGCGGCCGAAGCCGCCGAGCTGATCGACGGGGCACTTCGCGTTCCCCTGTAACCGTCAGCCTGCTGCGATATTGCCATCTACTTGTCGGAAGGTGGCAGAAACGTGCAGTGGACGAATCTGAACGAACAAACTGTGTACGAGAATCGCTGGTTCCGGGTCAACCTCGCGGACGTAGCGCTCCCGGACGGCCGACACCTGGACCACTTCCTCATCAGGCTGCGGCCGGTCGCCGTGGCCACCGTCGTCAACACCGCCAACGAGGTGCTGCTGCTCTGGCGGCACCGCTTCATCACCGACAGCTGGGGCTGGGAACTCGCGGCCGGCGTCGTCGAGGACGGCGAGGACATCGAGGGCGCCGCGGCCCGTGAAATGGAGGAGGAGACCGGCTGGCGGCCCGGCCCGCTCAAGCCCCTGCTCACCGTCGAGCCGGCCAACGGCCTCATCGACGCCCGGCACCATCTGTTCTGGTCCGAGTCGGCCGAGTACATCGGCCACCCCGAGGACGACTTCGAGTCGTCACGACGCGAGTGGGTCCCCCTCAAGCTGGTGCCCGACATGGTCGCCCGCGGGGAGGTCCCGGCCGCCAACATGGCGGCCGGTCTCCTGCTCCTGCACCATCTGCGCCTGGGCGACGGCTGACCCCGCCGCCTCAGGAGGGCTAGCGACCGAGTGCCTGCCACACGGCGAGCGAGAGCGCGCCGAGGGCGGCCATCACGGTGAGGGCGGGGAGCGGCCATCGCAGATGTTCGAGGGCCGTCAACCGCCCCACCGCGTCGGTCAGTTCACGCTCCGTCTGCTCGCCCCGCTGGGCGAGCAGCGCGAGCTGTCCGTCCACGTGGGCCATGCCGACTTCCAGGCGGCGGCGTAACTCCGCCAGTTCGTCGACGGTGATCGAATGTCCCGAGTGGGTGGACACGGCTGACTCCTTAGTCCTGTTCCGGACGTGCCAGGGAAGTGCTGGCTCAGAGTCAACTCGCCGTGGTCCAGGGGCGGGAGCGTGTGCGATGGGCATATGCGGGCTCGCCGCGCACACCCGGTGTGCGCGGCACGAGCCCGGCCCACGCCTTTCAGACGTACACCCGCGTATACAGACGTACGCCGTTCTCCTCAGGCATACGAGTAGAAACCGGACCCCGTCTTGCGGCCCAGACGTCCCGCGTCGACCATCCGCTGGAGCAGCGGGGGAGCGGCGTACAGGGGTTCCTTGAACTCGTCGTACATGCTGTCGGCGACCGAGGCGACCGTGTCCAGACCGATGAGGTCGGAGAGCTTCAGCGGGCCCATCGGGTGGGCGCAGCCCAGCTCCATGCCGTTGTCGATGTCCTCGCGGCTCGCGATGCCCGACTCGAACATCCGGATCGCGGAGAGCAGGTACGGGATGAGCAGCGCGTTGACCACGAACCCCGAGCGGTCCTGGGCGCGGATGGCGTGCTTGCCGAGCACCTTCTCGACGAGGACCTGGGCGCGGCTGATGGTGCCCTCGGACGTGGTGAGGGCCGGGATCAGCTCGACCAGCTTCTGCACCGGCGCCGGGTTGAAGAAGTGGATGCCGATGACCTGGTCGGGGCGCGAGGTGGCGACCGCGAGCTTCACCAGCGGGATCGAGGATGTGTTGGATGCCAAGATCGCGTCCGGGCGGGTCACCACCTGGTCGAGGATCTGGAAGATCTCCGTCTTGACCTGCTCGTTCTCCACGACGGCCTCGATCACGAGATCGCGGTCGGCGAACTCGCCGAGGTCGGTGGTGAAGCTCAGGCGGGCGAGCGTCGCGTCGCGCTCCTCCTCGGTGATCTTGCCGCGCTCGGCGGCCTTCGAGAGGGAGTTGTGCAGCCGGGTGCGGCCGATCTCCAGGGCCTCGCCGGTGGTCTCCGCGACCATGACGTCCAGGCCGCTGCGCGCGCACACCTCCGCGATGCCCGCGCCCATCTGGCCACAGCCCACAATTCCGACGCGTTCGATGTCGGTCACATCGTGCCTTTCGCTCTACTGCAGTCCCCGGCAGGTCCCCCGTGTGATTCCGGCGCCCGCCTTCGGCCCCTGACGTTACTCCGAACGCGCGCGTGCCCGTGGGGGCGGGGCGGGCCCGTCGTCCGGTACACCTGGGCGCATGGCACCTGAGCGAGGGGCGAACGTGGGACGAATCACTCGAAGGCGCTTCGTCACGGCCACGGCCGGAGCGCTCGGCGGGCTGATCACCACGGGCGGCGCGGCCGCCGCCGGCGACCGGCGCGAGTTCCGCGGGATGTGGCTGGCCACCGTCGTGAACCGGGACTGGCCCTCGCGCCCCGGCCTCGCCGCCGCGGCCCAGCGCGCTGAGCTCCTCGCACACCTGGACAAGGCGGTGGAGCGGCGGCTGAATGCCGTGGTCTTCCAGGTCCGCCCCACCGCCGACGCGTTCTGGGACTCGCCGTACGAGCCGTGGTCCCAGTGGCTCACGGGGGTGCAGGGCCAGGACCCCGGCTGGGACCCGCTGGGCACCGCGGTCGCGGAGGCGCACCGCCGGGGCCTCGCCCTGCACGCCTGGTTCAACCCCTACCGCGTCGCGAACCACACCGACCCCACGCGTCTGGTGGCGACCCACCCCGCCCGTGTGCACCCGGGCTGGACCGTCCCGTACGGCGGGAAGCTCTACTACAACCCGGGCCTGCCCGAGGTCCGCAGGTTCGTCGAGGACGCCATGCTGGACGCGGTCACCCGCTACGACGTCGACGGCGTCCACTGGGACGACTACTTCTACCCCTATCCGGTGGCGGGCGTGAGCTTCGACGACGACGAGGCGTACGCCCGGTACGGCGGAGGGTTCGCGGACCGGGCCGCCTGGCGGCGCGACAACATCGACCTCCTGGTACGCGAGACGGCCGCGCGGATCAAGGAGATCAAGCCCCAAGTCCGGTTCGGCGTCAGCCCGTTCGGCGTGTGGCGCAACGCCGCGAACGATCCGCTGGGCTCGGCCACGCAGGCCGGCGCCCAGACCTACGACGACCTGTACGCCGACACGCGCCGGTGGGTGCGCGAGGCGTGGATCGACTACATCTGCCCGCAGCTCTACTGGAACATCGGGCTGGCCGCCGCCGACTACGCGGTCCTCGTGCCGTGGTGGAACGAGGTCGCCCGGGGCACCGGCGTCGACCTCTACATCGGCGAGGCCCTCTACAAGGCGGGCGACCCCGCGCAACCCGCCGCCTGGCAGGACCCGGCGGAGCTGTCGCGCCATCTGACCCTGGCGAAGCGGTACGCCTCGGTACGCGGGCACTGCTTCTTCGCCGCGAAGGAGGTCACCGAGGACCGCACCGGGGCGATGGCCCGCGTCGTCGCCGATCATTACGCGGCCCGGGCCAGGACGGCGTGACGCCCTGCGGCCCGGCCCCGCGTCAGGGGCGCCCGGGGGACCCGGGCGACAGGCTGTCGATGACCAGGCCGAGGCTGAAGTCGAAGCGGTCGTGCCCCGAACCCGAGGTCAGCTCCGCCGCGTGGCGCCTGATCGCCGGGAACCGGTCGGCCGGCAGCGCCTCGAACCGGCTGACCAACTCGTCCCGGCTGAGCACCCACGCGTGGTCCTGGTGCTTCTGCCGCTGCGCGAGCAGGGAACGCTCCAGGGCGTACGCGCTGACGTAGAGCGACAGGCTGTCGATGGCCCACGCCGCCCTCTGCGGCTCCAGACCGCCGGCGAGGAGGATGGCGAGCATCCCCTCGTTCACCCGCAGGGCCTCCAGGTTGGTGGGGAGCATCGCGAGCGCGGCCCGCGAGACGCCCGGGTAGGCGAGGTACTGGTCGCGCAGCTGGGCGCACACATCGCGGATCTGGTCGCGCCAGAGCGCGGGATCGGGTTCGGGGAGCACGATCTTGGAGCAGAGCCGCCCGATGATCAGGTCGTCGATGTCGTCCTTGTTGACGATGTGCGCGTACAGCGACGACGGCCCGGTGCCCAGGACGTGGGTGATCCTGCGGACGGTGAGCGCGTCGTACCCCTCGGTGGCGATCACATGCAGCGCGGCGTCGGTGATCCGGGCGAGGGTGATCGGCTCCCTCTGCGGGCGCGGCTGCGGGGTGTCGGCGGGCTGCGGCTGCGCGTGGCGGGCGGCTCGGCCCCGCCTGGGCTGGTCGGACGGCATGCGCACATCCTATCTTGACCTGAACTAAGTTCGTCGCGTAGAACATTGTTCGTGACTACTGAACAAAGTTCGTTCACCGTTTCGCGGACCACCGGTCCGCCTCCGCCCCCGTTTCCGCTCCGCAAGGCCTGGCTGGTCCTGGCCGTCGTCTTCATCGCCGAGATCATGGATCTCATCGACTCCAGCGTCGCCAACCTGGCCGGGCCCTCCATCCGTGCCGACCTCGGCGGCGGTCCGATGACCCTGCAATGGGTCCTGACCGCCTACACCGCCGCCTTCGCGCTCGGCCTCGTCACTTCCGGCAGGCTCGGCGACCTCCTCGGCCGGCGCCGCCTGTTCCTGCTCGGCATGGGCGCCTTCACGCTGGCCTCACTGGCCTGCGGTCTCGCTCCGAACCCCGGATTCCTGATCGGCGCCCGACTGCTCCAGGGGCTCTTCGGGTCCGTGATGATCCCGCAGGGCATGGCCCTGGTGAAGGTCGTCTTCCCGCCGCAGCACCTGCGCAGAGCCCTCATGCCGTTCGGCCCGGTCATGGGGCTCGCCACCGTGGCAGGGCCGATCCTGGCCGGCTGGCTGCTCCACCTCGACCTGTTCGGCAGCGAGTGGCGCTCGATCTTCCTGATCAACGTGCCGTTCGGTGTCGCCGCCACCCTGCTCGGTCTGCGCGTCCTGCCGCACCGCGGCGGTGAGACGCCCGGCGCCCGCCTCGACCTCACCGGCGTCGCGCTGCTCACCGTGGGCTCCGCCCTGCTGATCGTGCCGCTCATCCAGGGCCGTGACCTGGGCTGGCCGCTGTGGACCTACCTCATGATGGCCGCCTCGATCGTGGTCTTCGCGCTCTTCGTCGTCTCCGAACGCCGCAGCGCACACCCCGTCATCACGCCGACGCTGTTCCGCCGGCGCAGCTTCGTCGTCGGACTGCTGATCGTCGGCGGTTTCTACGCCTCGCTCAGCGCGTTCGTCCTCGTCATCAATCTGCTCCTCCAGCTCGGTCTGCGCTGGACGCCACTGCGCACCGGCCTGACCCTCATCCCCTGGGCCGTCGGCACCGCCGTGGCGGTGCTGCTCGCCGGTGCCGTACTGGCCGAGAGGCTCGGGCGCGCCACCCTGCGCATCGGGCTGGCCGTGGCGACCGTCGGCCTGCTCGCCCTGTGGTGGTCCACCGCGCACTGGGGGACCGGGCTCACCGCAGGGCAGCTCGCGCCGTCGCTCTTCCTGACCGGATTCGGCGCCGGCCTGATGTTCGTCCCGCTCTTCGACTTCATCCTCGGCGACTCCACGGCCGAGGAGGTCGGCACCGGCGCCGGCATGCTCAACGCGGTCCAGCAGTTCGCCGGAGCCATCGGCGTCGCGGCCATCGGCACCGTCTTCTTCTCCCACGCGGCCCGCGGCACCACGCACTCCTACCTCACCGCGGCGCAGCTCGTCTTCGGCATCTGCGCCGGAATGTATGTGCTGACGCTTCTCCTCGTGGGCCTGCTGCCGAAACACGCCCAGCAGGCCCACTGAGCCACATCGCCGACAAGTGGCTTGTCCAGAAGGAGAGTTGCGGAGTCAGGACCGGGCCCGCTGCGTCACCACGATGCACACCAGGACGCCCACCGCGGCGATCGGGGCGGCCGGGGTCAGATGCTCGCCGAGCAGCAGCACCGACCAGACGAGTGTCAGGAGGGGCTGCGCCAGCTGGAGCTGGCTCGCCTTGGCGACACCGATGGCGGCCATGCCCCGGTACCAGAGGTACAGGCCGAGGAAGGTGGAGGCGGAAGCCACCCAGAGCAGCCCGACGACCCCGTGGCCACTCAGGTGCCAGGGTTCGAGGGTCAGGCCGAGGACCGCGCCGACCAGGGCGAGCGGGGCACAGAGCAGCAGGGCCCAGCCCACGACGTGCCAGCCCGGCATCAGACCGGAGAGCCGTCCGCCCTCGGTGTAACCGGCCGCGCACAGAACCAGCGCCGCGAACAGATAGAGGTCGGCCCGCGACAGCGCCCCGCCGCTCTGCTCGACCGTGAAGACGACCACTACCGCGGCACCGGCGAGCGCCGCCGCCCAGAAGGCACGGGAGGGTCGCCGCCGGGTACGGAGCGCCGCGAAGGCGGCCGTGGTGAGCGGCAGCAGGCCCACCACGACGGCCGCGTGCGAGGTCGTCGCGGTCCCGAGGGCCAGCGTCGTCAGGACCGGGAAGCCGATCATCACGCCCAGGATCACCACGGCGAATCCGCCCCAGTGCGACCGGTCGGGGAACGGCACCCGGCCCCGCCCCAGGAAGACACCGGCGATCAATGCGGCGATCAGCAGCCGCAGGGACACCATCGACCACGGGCCGAAGCTCTCCAGTCCCCAGGCGGTGCTGGGAAAGGTCAGGGAGAACGAGAGCACGCCGAGGGCGGCGAGAGCCGTTCCGCGCGGGAGCGCGGGCCGACGGCCATCCGCGTCAACCGCTATCGGGACAAGGGGAGTAGCGCTATCCTGTGCTGTCATGCAAGAGCGTAGCAGCGTATCTGACCTGGTGAAATCCCTACGGAGCGAACTCAACCGCTACTCCGTGGGCGGAAGGCTTCCGTCCAGCCGGGCACTCGTCGAGCGGTACCGGGTCTCCCCGGTGACGGTCTCCAGGGCGCTCGCCCAGCTCGTCGCGGAGGGCCTGGTCGTCACCCGCCCCGGCGCCGGCGCCTACCGCGCCGAGCCCCGCACCGTCACTGGCCGCACCGGCGACACCTCCTGGCAGGAGGTCGCGCTCAGCGCCGACGGCGCCACCGAGGCGGCGCCGCGCGCGGTCGACGCCACCGGAGTCCTGAGCGCCCTCGCGATTCCGGCGACCGGCGTCATCGACCTCAGCGGCGGCTACCTCGACCCCGGGCTCCAGCCCGAGCGGGCCATGGCCGCGGCTCTCGGGCGGGCCGGGCGCCGCCCCGGCGTATGGAGCCGCCCGCCCGTCGAGGGCCTGCCCGAACTGCGCTCCTGGTTCGCCCGCGAGATCGGCCCGGCCGTCACCGCGGCCGACGTCCTGATCACCTCGGGCGGCCAGGCCGCCCTGACCACCGCCCTGCGCGCGCTCGCCGCGCCCGGCGCACCCGTCCTCGTCGAATCACCCACCTACCCCGGCACCCTTGCGGTGGCCCGCGCCGCGGGGCTGCGTCCCGTCCCGGTACCGGTCGACCCCGACGGCGTACGCCCCGACCTGCTCGCCCGCGCCTTCCGGGCCACCGGCGCCCGCGTCTTCTACTGCCAGCCCCTCTTCCAGAACCCGACCGGCGCGCTTCTCTCGCCGGAGCGCGGCCGCGAAGTGGTCAGCATCGCCCACTCGTTCGGCGCCTTCGTCATCGAGGACGACTTCGGCCGCCGGCTCGCTCACGTGGACGCCGGGCCGCTGCCCGCGCCGCTCGCCGCCGACGACCCCGACGGCGTCGTCGTCCATGTCTCCTCCCTCACCAAGGCGACCTCGCCGAGCTTGCGGGTGGGCGCGCTCGCCGCCCGCGGACCCGTACGGGAACGCCTGCGAGCCATCCAGGCCGTCGACTCCTTCTTCGTGCCGCGTCCCTTGCAGGAGACCGCCATCGAACTCGTCGGCTCCCCGGCCTGGGGACGCCATCTGCACGCCGTTTCCGCCGAGTTGACGGCCCGCCGCGAAGCCCTGGCCGCCGGCGTCCTGCACCACCTGCCCGAACTGGCCCTGCCCCACATTCCCTCCGGCGGCTACCACCTCTGGCTCCGGCTCCCCGAGAGCGCCCCCGAGCCGGCCGTCGTCGCCGCCGCGCTGCGCGCCGGCGTGGCCGTCTCCCCGGGCCGGCCCTACTTCGGCGCCGAGCCCCCGGCCGGTCATCTGCGCCTCAGCTTCGCGGGCGTGACGGGGCGGGCGGAGATCTCCGAAGCGGTGCGCGGGCTACGCAACGCCCTGGACGAGGTGGGGAGTTGACCGTATGCGCGCTGCGCGGCCCCAAGAAGCGCTGCGTGGCCCCAAGAGGGTGGCGCCGGCCACTGACAAGCCGCCCGCCGTTTGCGAGGCTCCCCGCATGAGTGAAGTGATCTTCCGCGAGTACGCGATCTCGGCCGACCCTGCCCGCCTCGACCCCGCCCGGGTCCACCACTGGCTCTCCACCGACGCCTACTGGGCGCTCGGCCGCACCCGCGAGAAGCAGGACGCGGCGATCGCGGGCTCCCTCAACTTCGGTGCTTACGAGGTGAGTTCAGGCCTCCAGGTGGCCTATGCGCGCGTCGTCACCGACCACGCCACGTTCGCCTGGCTGTGCGATGTGTACGTCGATCCGGCGGTACGCGGCAAGGGGCTGGGCACCGCACTCGTGGCCGCGGTGCGTGACCACCTCGCACCGGCCGGCCTGCGCAGGATCATGCTGGCAACGGCCGACGCCCACGGGGTGTACGAGAAGCTGGGTTTCCGCGCCCTGGAGGACCCGACGCGGTGGATGACGCTGGGCCTGTAGTAGGGGGCGTGCGGCCGCGGGAGCGGCGTCCCGATTAGCCGGCGCCGCCCGGAGCAGGTGTGCGGCTGAAGCTCACGGTGGGCCCGCACCCGGCGTCTCACCGGCCCCCCGGGCCCGGTCCGCGGTGTCGGCGACGCTCAGTGCGGGGCCGCCCCCGGTGTTTCGGTGAGCCAGGCGCCGATGCCCGGCAAGGCGTCGGCTCTGTCGATCGTCGGGGCGGACCGGGTCCCCCAGCTGGACTACTACCGCGCCAAGGTGCTCCAGGAGGAGCTGCTGCGCGGCGGCCCCACCCCGTACTCGATCGTCCGCGCCACGCAGTTCTTCGAGTTCATGGAGCCCACGATGGGCTGGACGTCGGACGACAATGCCGTGCGGCTGCCGGCCACGCCCATCCAGCCCATCTCCAGCGCCGACGTCGTCAACGCTCTCGCCGAGGTGACCGCCGGCGACCCGCTCAACGGCACTCTGGACGTCGCGGGCCCCGACACGTTCACGCTCGACGCGCTCGGCCGGCTCACCCTGGCCGCCCGGGGCGACAACCGCCCCGTGATCACCGACGACCAGGCCGGCCTCTTCGCCGCGGTCCACGGCGACGTCCTGACGGCGGGTCCCGACGCCCACCTGGCGCCCACGCGCTACGAGGACTGGCTGAAGGGAACCCTCAACGCCTGACGTTCCAGGGGAAGTTGAGGAGGAGGCCGGCCGCTCGGGGGGCGCGGGGTACGGCTGCCGCGGCCCCCACCGCCGTATGCGGTCGGCCTCCGCCGCCAGAGCGCTTCGCCGAAGGTCGGTGACCTCCGCCGGAGCGCTTCGCCGGACGTCAGGCGGGGTCGGTGTGGGCTGTTCGCCGGACCTCAGGCGGGTGTCGGTGTGGGCTGTTCGCCGAAGACCCAGGGCGCGAGGACGACGAGCCAGCCGTCCGGGTCCTCGAAGCTCACGGCGCCGCGTTCCGGCCAGTAGGGGTTGGCGGCGGGTACCGGGCTGTGCCCGTGTTCGGCGAGCCGCCGGGCGGCGCGGGCGACGGCCTCGGGGCCGCGCAGGTAGAGCACCAGCTGGTTCTCCGGGTGCGGCTCCGGGATGCGGGGCGCTTCGCCGTGTTGCAGGAGCTCCATGTGCACCGGGGCGCCCGGCAAACCGAACACGACAGCGTCGTACCCCTGATGGCCGCGCCACTGGGCGAGCACCGGCAGGCCGAGCGCGTCGCGGTAGAAGACCAGGACGTCGTCGTACTTCGCGGTCGGCCGGGCGAACCGGACCGCTCCCGCGTCGAGATGGCTGGGCCAGGAGTGAGGCATGCGGCCATGCTGTCAGGCGCGTCCCCGGGCCGAATCGGGCTTTGTGCCTACGACTTGGGGCGGGCCGGCGCACGCGCCGAAGGGTGGGCGACGGCCCAGGCCGCCTCGATCATCGCGAAGATCTCGTCGAGGGCCGCCTCCGGATCGGCCGCCTCCCGCGCCACCGCATAGGAGTCGATCACGAACCGCGCGACCGTGCGGGCCGCCGTCGGGGTCACCGTGAGGCCGGGATCGGCGCCGACGGCCGCCGCCAGCGACTCCGCGTGGCGCAGTCTCATCGACTCCTCGTACTCCCGCAGAGCGGGCGACGTCTCGATCATGTGCCAGATCGGGGCGGCGCCGTCCGCCGTGCAATGGCGTACCAATGCCTCGACCTCGCGGCGCAGCGCGGGGATGAGCGGCTCGTCCGGCGCGCGGTCCGCGACCGCCCGCGTGAGGCGCTCCTCGAAGTCGTCGTCCCGCTCGAAGATCAGGGCCTCCTTCGAGGCGAAGTGCGAGAAGAGCGTGGTGACGGCGACGTCGGCCTCCGCGGCCACGTCACGGATGCCCACCGCGTCGTACCCGCGCTCCAGGAAGAGCCGGAGCGCGGTGTCGGCGATCTTCTGGCGCGTGGCGGCCTTCTTGCGCTCGCGGCGGCCGGGGGCGGTCGGAACGGTCATGACTGAACGCTATCAAAGCCAAAAAAGCAACTGTTGCTAAACGCTAACCGTTAGCGTTACGGTCGGCGGCATGAAGAAAGTGAGCTTCGCCGAGTTCGGCGGTCCCGACGTCCTGCGCCTCATCGATGCCGAGGAGCCCCATGCGGGTCCCGGCCGGATACGGATCGCCGTGCGGGCGGCGGGTGTGAACCCGGTCGACTGGAGGATTCGCGAGGGCCAGGTCCTCTCGGCCCATCCGCTGGCCCTGCCGTCGGGCGTCGGGCTCGACGCGTCAGGGGTGGTGGACGAGGTCGGTGCGGGCGTCGAGGGGGTCGAGGTCGGCGACCGGGTGTTCGGGGAGGGGTCGAGCACGTACGCCGAGTTCGCCGTACTGGCCGCCTGGGCCCGGATGCCGCGGGGCCTGACGTTCGAGGAGGCGGCCGGATACCCGTCGGTGGTCGAGACCGCGTTGCGCGTCATCCGCGAAGTCGGGGTGCGCGGGGGAGAGACGCTGCTCGTCAGCGGGGCGTCCGGGGGAGTGGGCTCGGCGGTGCTCCAGATCGCCCGCGAGCGCGGTATCACCGTCATCGGTACGGCCGGGGCGGCCAACCAGGACTACCTGCGCGGCCTGGGCGCGCTCGCCACGACGTACGGCGAGGGGTGGGCCGAGCGGGTGCGGTCCATCGGCCGCGTCGACGCGGCGCTCGACCTGGCCGGCTCGGGCGTGATCCGCGAACTCGTCCAACTCGCCGGGAATCCGGGCAGGGTCGTCTCGATCGCCGATCTCGATGCGCCGAAGCTCGGCGTGCGGTTCTCCGGCACGGCCGGAAGCGTTCCGGACGCGCTGGCCGAGGCGGCGAGCCTCATCTCGCGGGGGAAGCTTCACATTCCCGTCGAGAAGGCGTACCCCCTCGCCGATGCCGCGTCGGCACACATCGACAGCCAGGCGGGCCATACGCGTGGACGCCGGGTCCTGGTGGTCTGAGCCCGGCCGGGGTCGGTACCGGCTCGGCTGTTGCGGCGGGATCGGCCGGTTGCCGGCCGCAGGGCTCAGTGCTCAGGGATAAGCCTCCGAGGCGGTGACACCGGCCCTGTGCCCCAGGGGCTCTGCCCGGCTCAGCCGAGTCGGGGGAACTTGCCTGGCTCAGCCGAGTCCGCGATGGCCGGCCCACAGTGTCCCGGCCCGGCCGGCCGCGTCGGCGACCAGCGTCGCGAGCTCGGGGCGGTCGGGGACCGGGAACGACACGTAGGCGCCCCGGCCGCCGGCGACCGGGCGGCCGTACGCCTTGACGGCGAGATGGCCGTCCGGAAGAAGCCTGACGTTGAGCGTGGTCAGCCGGAACACCTCGCCGCGGCGTGTGTCCGTCCATTGGAGTTCCTGCGGAATGGTGACGTTGATCGCCAGGGCGCTCACTTCGAGATCACTTCCCATGAACGGGATGCTCCCACGCGCGTCACGACCGCGAAGGTTCGTCGGCCAATAGGCCACCGGGCGGGGTGGAGGCGCATCGCATCGGCACGGCGCCGGCCCGGGCACACCGCTCGGCCCCGTGCCCGCGCCCCGACGATGTGAGGGAGCCAGCCACCATGCTCACCACGGTTTCCGGCCGGAACGAGAGCCAGAACGAGGAGCAGCAGGGTCGATACGGCCGTACAGCCGCGGCTATTACCGGTATGAGGACGCCCGACCTGGGTGGACGGCGCAGGCCTCGCGATAGCGCCGGCGTTCCTGGCCGCCCAACAGCGTTTCGTCGCCGAGGTGTTCTCGGGCAGGCTGAGCGGATGAGCAACGGGGTCACGATCGGGCAGGCGGCGTCGTCCGTCGGCGTCACGGTCAGGATGGTGCGGCATTACCACAAGCTCGGCCTGGTCGCGGAGCCCGAGCGCGACAGCTCCGGCTACCGGCGGTACGGATCGGCGGAGTTGCTGCAGCTGGTGCAGGTCAGGACGCCGGCAGCGGCGGGGGTGCCGCCGGCCGGGATCGGGCCGCTGCTCGACGCCGACGCCCCGCGGTTCGCCACCGCCGATATCGAGGGCCAACTCGTCGTACATATAGCGGAGTTGACCGCCCGCCGCGACATGCTGCACCGGTTGGCTCACGGCGACCGAGCCCTGCTGCCCGACCGCGCCTGCACGGTCCTGGAGCGGATGCGGGGTCTCGGCTTCGTCCCCTCGTACGTGGCCGCACAACGCGAAGCTCTCGTGTGGACCCGGGCGCTCGTGCCGGAGGGGTTCGCCGGCCTCCTGGCACAGCTGGAGCACGGCCTGGACGATCCGGAATACGTCGAGCTGACCAAGCGGGGCCGTGAGGCGGAGGCCTGGGAGCCCGAAGACCCGCGGATCGAGGAACTCGCCGCCGCCATGGCCGAGCGCCTCCTCGCCAACCCCGCGTTGCGCGGGGGACCCGGCGGCCCTGCGGGCGTGGGCCAAGGCTTCGGCCGAGTACCGGCTGATCAACAACCACCGCGAGGACCGGGCTCCCGTAGTGGCCCGCCTGACCGCCCTCACCGAAGCCAAGCTCCGTGCGTCGGGCGTACCCACGTCCCAACGGTGACCCGCCCCGCTCCCCTGCCCTGGCCGAGGGCGGGATGCGCGTGACCTGCGAGGGGGCGGCGGTGAGGTACTGACCGCGGGCTGTCGGCGACTCGGGGCATAATCCGGCTGTGAACCTGAGACCGCCGTTGTTGCCCCCAACCGTGAGCGGCCGGCGGCTGGCGGACGCGTCCGCGGAGCAGATCGTCGACGCGGCACTGACGTACCGGCCGATCGCGCTGTGAGCGGCGTTTCGGGAGTGGCTCCTCACCCGACGACGCCCACGGACGCCCGGCGGCGGCTCAGGAATCATCCGTTGAGGCTGACGCCGCGGTCAGGAAGGACGGTCAAGATCCGGGTCAGTGTGGACCGCGCAGGGTAGGTAGGCCCGGCCCGGCTGCAACGCCCAGAGGCCAAACTATGACGCTCAGGGCCAGGTAGAGCGCCAAGTCGCAGCCTCTGTGACCGAGGAAGCTAGTTGGCGGATCATGGTCCGCGCCGTGCAGGTCAGAAGAGCTTGGAGAATCCTTGTTGGCGGATCTTGAGAGGCGCAGTTGGCGGATCATGAGCCCGGATGCTCACTGTGCGTGAGTGTCGGAGTGTTGATGTTGATGCCCCGCTCCGCACCTGAATCGATGTCCCAGGCGAGTCGCTGCGCGTATTTGGTGAGAACGCGGCGCAGATCCGCATAGTGAGGCAGCGGATCGGGGCGGGAGAACTGGAACCACGTGGTGTTTCGCCGCCCGGCCCATCGTCGCTGGATTTCGGTGGGTTGCGCGGCTTCGAGCGGGCGCGGAGCGAAGAGATGCTCGCCTCGCGTGACTAACGTCCAGATGAACGCGGAGGCGTCCTGGCGCTTGCGGTCATCGGTCAGGGTCGGGAATCGGTAGAGGGTGGGCAGGAGTTCACTGCCCAGCGCATTCCAGACATCAATGCTCAGTGCCCACTCGTGAAGTGCTTGTCGCCTGCGCCAGTAGTCAACGGGTGGCTGACGTGGTGACTGCAGTTCCGAGGCGAGAGCGCGGAGAGCTCTGTCGAGCTCAAGTGGGTTGCAGCTCGTCCGTGTCGAGCGCCTGGTCTCGCGTCCGGTGAGTAGGCGTGTCTGGACTGGGGCGATCCCGAGGAACTTCGCGGCGTCGTCGTAGGCTCCGCCCATGGCCCACTGGACGAGTCGGACCGCGGCGGCCCTCCGCACGGTCTTGGATTCCGAGCCCGCGCAGCTGGCCAGATAGCGCTGGTACCAGTCCGGCTCCAGGAATGCTGGGATGTGCTCGGCCTGGTAGCCGCTGAGGAGTGGTGCTCGTGTGCCCCCGCGGCCGTCGATTCGAGGAAACGCCCGGGTCGCGGGTTCAGCGACCCGGCGGAGCCGCTCTGAACAATCGTTCTTGTGCTTGTCATAGAGGACAGCCCACGGTGTTCGGCTTGAAGGGTTACCGAAGGTGGCGCGCGTAAATTCTGACAGGAGATCAGCCAGGTCGTCTCGCCCAAGCAGGTGATCTGCGGCCATCAGCAGAGCTCCGCAGGCAACGGGGTCACGCGGTGGCGCGTCTCGGGCTTGCGGGTTGCTTCTCCCGCCCGGATCGCCGTGCAGTTCCTGTAAGTAGGGGTCGATTCGCTCAGCTGCGTCGGCGTCAAGGAGGTGCCGGGCATGTGGCCATGTCGTGCTGATCAGCGCGGTGGTCAACCGGAGATCCGAGAAGTACTCGGACGCGTCCGTGATCCGCGTGGGTGACTGCAGGTGGCCACGGAGGGACAGCTGGAAGCGGAGGATGTCCGGAGTGGGTTGTGGCCGGTCATCACGCGAAGGGGCGATGTGGTGATCGAGTCTGCCGCCGCAGGCACGGGACTTCCGTTTCTGCATCTGAGCGTCGACCGTCCACCGGCATTGCGCTGGATGCAGCGTATGGTCGTTTGCCCGCTGAATCAGAGGCCCTTGTGCGTCGTGCGGCTGACCGCAGTGCGGGCAGTTGGCTTCCAGATAGATCCGATGCTTGGTGCAGGCGAAGACGATCGGCAGGTGCCAGAGTTTGAGCCATGGCCCGCTGTGCAGTTGCTGGGCCGGAGTGCCGTCGCCCGCCAGGCAGGAGGGGCAGAAGCGCGGCCAGCCGGTGTAGAGCCATGCGTCGGGCCTCATCCGTCCCGGGCCGGGCAAGGACCGGGCGATCGGCGGATATCGGTCCCGCCACTGCATCAACGTCAGTGCCGAGACATCCCTGGCCGTCTGTCCCGTGAGCCGGGCGAACCCTTCGGCCTGAGACTTGGGGAGATGCAGCAGCAAACTGCCTGGGACGTGATGAGCGTGCTCGGTCCAGCCTGCCGTACGGATCAGGTGCAGAGGCGAAAGGCCGAGACGGTGCCCAAGCCGAAGCAGGTAGCTGACCAGGGATTCTCCCTCCAGGGGCTCAAGACTCCGGGGCAGCGGATGCATCACTGCTCCGTCCCTCAGGTGCCCGCGCGCTCAGCCGGGCCATGGTCATCGAAAACGGTGTTCCGTGGTCGTTTCGCCCGTGTGGTCTTCTTGCCGGCGGTCGGTGCGTCGGCCGGGATCACAGGCTCATCTGGCGCCTGCTCGGGCCCGTCCCGCCGGAGCACGATCTCGTCCAGCAAGCTCTGGTCGATCAGTTCTTTCCCAGACTCCATGGCCTCCTGTGCACCATCCTCGAGCAGGCGCCCCAAAAGGCCGACAACGCCGCCGGTACGACGCATCAAGTATTCCGGCATAGTGCCGCCGGTGAGCATGCCCTCCTGCGCGTTCAGCAGCCGCAGGTGCTGCTCGATCCCCTCCAAGTGGTTGACGAAGGCCTGGATTTGCTTCGGGGTGATGTAGCGGAAGCGGTCGAGTTCGATGAGCTCGAAGCGGTGCTCTGTCTGGGTGATCTCCAGGCCGTGGATGCGGGTCGACTCCAGTGGTGGCATCTCCCACTGCTGGGTCTCCTTGTTCCACTTGGCCTCGCGCAGCAGTCCGATGCCGGGGATGTTCACGCCGGTCAGGATCAGGGTGACGTCCAGGCTCATGAAGGCCCGCATCAGGTCGAGGACGTCTTGGTCGTCGGCCCGGTGCATCCGTAGTCTGCTGATGTCGTCCAGGATCAGCGCTTTGACGCCGTGGTCGTGGAGTGAGTCGGCGACCTGCCGTACCAGTTCCGGCAGTGTGGCCGACCTGCGGGTCGGGGCTCGGAAGAACCCCAGGATCGACGCGCACAGGCTCTTGGGAGTCGCTGTCACCGGGGTCGAGACATAGACGACCGGCGCGTGGAGGTCACGTGTACCCGGCAGCGCCCCGGGGTTGAGGCAGTTGTGCAGGCGCAGCCACTGGTCTTCGAAGACAACCCCGGCTGAGCGGACGGAGGCGGTTTTGCCGTAGTTGCCCCAGCCGCTGATCATGACGCCGGCGCGTGTCGGGTCGTCCTTCTTCCTCGTGTTGCCGCTCAACCGGCGCCGGATCAGCTTGCCGACCTTGTCGTGCATCGGGGTGTCCTGCAGCGGGAGGTTCGCGTTCGTCAGCTCTCGGTAGAGGTCATAGTCGTACTGGCGACTCTCGGGGAGCATCGACCACTGTTGCGGCGAGATCGTTGCAGCGGGGACAAGCAGACTGCAGTGGGTGCGGTAGTGCTGCCAGCCGACGTAGGTGTCGAGGGGCGGGCGGCTGCCCAGGATCAACTCGGCGATCCTGGCCCGTGCAGGCAGGCCCTTCGGCGGATCATCGTGAGAGAGAGCTCGGGTCACGTGGCGTCCTCCCGGACAGTCGTATCGGCTTCCGAGCTTTCGGGGGGCGGAAGCCGGAACATGGGGCGCCGGTTCAGAGCCTCGTGCAGCGTTGCCGGGGCAACGGGCCGGGTGCCCGCGAGGGCTTCTTCACGACGCCGGCGGCGGTCGGCGTCGACCGCACGGTCGATTGTTCGGGCGTGTTCGGCCCAGACCGCGGGCATCTCAGCTGGAGCTGGCTCGTCCGCAGGGCGCGGTGTGGTGGGGCGGTCGGCTGCCGCAGCCTGTGCGCGGGCGATCTCGCGGGCGTGGGCGATGCGCTGCTTCTTCCCGGCCTTCTTCTTGGCCTGGCTGGGCCATTGGTCGACGGGGGTGACCGAGCCGAGGATCTCCAGCAGATGTTCCAGGAGCTCGCTCTCGGAGTGGATTTTGATGTTGTTCGCCTTCACGTGTGTCAGGAGAGCGTCGGCGGTCTTGTCTGAGAAGGCGGGAACTTCGCCCTCGGGCGGCAGTCCCCGCCAGCGCAGGGTGTGCCACGTCTCGTGGTCGGCCGGGTCCTGGAAGAACACCTGCCGGCGGTCCCTTCGGTCACTGCGGACCACCCAAGTGCCCGCGTGTTTGCCGCCTCGGGCGGAGGGCTGCAGGAAGCGTGGCTCGTCGAGGACCGGGTGGTGATACCAAAGCCCGAGGATCTTCACCCCGCGTCGCGGATGGATCTTCACGTGGTGCTTGCGCAGAACCTTGTAGTAGAAGCTCGGTTCCGGGAAGTCCAGGTCGAAGCCGCCCTGTTCCATCGCCGCGGCGAACAGGGTGTTGGGGCTGTCGTCCTCACCCGGCGCCCAACTCGGGGCGTATTCACCTAGCTTGCGGTTCTGCCAGACCCGGACGATCCAGGTCGCGATGATGTGCTCGGCCTGCGTGAGCGTGAGGCTCGCATCGCGTTCCGGGTCGGCCCCGCGATCCGCGACGTCCCCGCCGGTGAAGCCCAGCAGGTGCTCGAAGAGCATGGTCTGGAGGGTGAGGAACTGCCGCTCGACCGCGAATTTATCGGTCTGCCGCAGGACGCGGGCGGGCAGGATCCGGCAGCCGATCTCCTGCTCGGCCTCCACCAGGTCGTGGTTCTTGTAGGGACCGCCGTGGTCAGTGGTGACCGTCTCCGGGGCGAAGAACGGCAAAGCAGCGACCTTGTGCCCGGTGAATTCCGCGATCACGTCGGCCGGGACCCCGGCATAGGGCCATTCCATGTCCTCGCCCCAGCCGTCCCGCATCGGAAGCGGCACCATCACGTCCCGCAGCAGCATCGCGACGTCGACCGAGGTGTCGGACTGCAGCGTGAGCCGGAAGGCCGGCAGCCCATGCGTGTACAGGTCGAGTGCGAGCGTCAGTGTCGCGGTGACCGCGTCGCCGAACACGGTCTCGCGCAGCTTCACCGGCATCGGAGTCGAGTCCAGCACCAGAACCTGGCCCGGCCGGTGGACCACCATCCGGCCGGAGACCCCGGCCTCCGCGGCGGCCTCGGCCGTCCGCGCATAACGCGCGCGGGCTCCGCCGGGCCCGAACCACTCTTGCCAGACGTGCGCGAGCGTCCAGCGGGAAGGGACCTTCTCGGTCGGGAACGCCGGGAACCGCTCATGGATGTACTGGTGCATCAACCGGTGCTTTGCGGCCCAGCTCAGGTTGGCGCGTTCGCGGCACTCGGCCTTGACGGCGAAGATCGCCTCACGGACCTCCTCGGTGATGCTGCGGTGCCCACTGAGCCGCCGTGTCCAGCGCCCGTCTGCGCAGGCCAGCATGAGGCTTTCGCCTGACAGACCCGATAGCCGCTCCAGGGTCCGGTAGCTGAGGTGCTGCAGACCGCACCGGACAGCCTCCGGACGGGGTATCGCCTTCGTCTCCGCCGCCTTCGCATGGCGACGCTGGGTCAGCGTCGTGCGGTCCGGATCGTACGCAGGCCGGGGCTCACCCGGCAGAGCCCGAGCCGGGTGGCCCTCCCGGAACCCCGTCTCAGCTTCCAGCACATGCGCAACCCGCAGCCGGGTCCGCTCCAACTGGTCCCCGGTCAGATCAGCCAATGTTCTTGGCTGCCGGGAGGCCGGCGCAGGCCGCCTCGATGCGTCGGCCTGCGGCAGGAGCCGCAGATCGGCATGGTTGATGAGCCAGCGAAACGAGCGGGTCTCCGCGCGGCCGTCGCCATCCATGAGGCTGAGCCGCCCAAGGTGGCCCTGTACGTCCTCGATCGTCCACTCGACGCCGTTGAGCTTGACCCGCCTGCCCGGCGCGATCTGCAAGAGTCCCCTCGCTGCCATCACACCCCCCAGACCAGTGAGCTGTCGCGCAACGGACTGCCCAGGTCAACGCCGAGTTCGCGTTGCCAGAGCAGCCGGACGATGTTCGCCCGGCCAACGGCAGGCACGCTGGTCGCATCCGCCAGCTCGGAGAACGTCATCACCCGTCCCGCCCGGTCGCCGATAGCGGTGAGCAACTGGTCCCGCATGCCCAGCAGGTCCCTCGTCGGCCGTCGACGCGAGGACAGGTGATCAAGGACACTCCACACATGCGGGCGCCAGCCCGCAACCACCGAGTAGCGCCAGCCGCAAGCCGCCGCCACCTCCCTGGCAGCCGCGAACTTCAGCGCGTCTTCATCAGCGATCAGGTCCATCGGGCGGACGTCCAGCAGCCACATGCCACCGCTGATCACGGCCAGGTAGTCTGGAATATGCCAGGACTTCCCGTCCCTATGCTCGAAGTCCACTCGGAACGGCTGCGACAACACCTCCGATGCCCGCAGGAAGTCCAGCGCGACCAGCAGCCGCAGCTCCTCCAGAGACTCGAAGCCGTGCGTCCAGCCCGTCGCCGCCATCACCTCAAGCCCGGGACGATGCCGCTGCTTCGCCCGCCACGTGAACCCCCGCATCGGCCGGGACGACAGCACGGGCACGTGAGCCATATCCAGGATCGGCCAGCAGACTTCGCCAGCACTCACCCGCCATGTCGCACTCCATCGACGAGGCCAGTCGCCCTCGAGCCGTAGCCGATTCCGCAGTTCGGTATCCCCGTCGTACGCCATGACCAACTGGTCAAGGTGGCTTGATTCCGACGGAATCTTTGCCTTCGCTGCGTCGCCCACTTACCCACGGCAGCACCTTCTGCCCGGCAACGGGGGCCATTGTTCGAAATTGATCGCAACACGGCGTGGCCAGACCAGGGTCCGCCATCTGACGTGGGCGTGTCAGTGACTCCGTGTAAGCCCTGGTGCTGACGTTGCTTGGGCTTAGTGCGGTGTTACTGGTTGTCGATGACGCGGTCGCCGTAGAAGCCGGCGAGGACGTTGATGGCTTCCTCGGCGCGAGCCGGCCGTCCGCGAGTTCATCCACCGCACCCGCACAGAACTCGGCGTCGCCGCCTGAAGCACCACCACCGCGATCGTGCGGCGCACTGTGTTCGCCGAGCCGGTCGCCGCGGGCGGCCAGAGCAGAGCCCGGCGGCCCGGGACGGCCGGGGGCCCGCTTTGCACGCATCAGGGCCCCTGCGCCCTCCTCTCCCGTCGCCCGGCATGAGGTCGCCGGCCGGCGCGTGGCTCCTCAGGCCACATCGAGCGGGCGCCACCATCGAAGCCGATACACAGCCCGCCCGTATCAGGGCAAAACGGCAGTGTTGTGTGCAGGGGCCGGACGGTAGGGTGAAAGCCGTTCTGCAGCGGATTCCGCGGTGCCGCAGTGCAGGTAGGGAGGGTCGGCGTGGTTCAGGAGTCGAGCGTGCTCGAAAGCCGGTTCACGGACCTGGCCGGCGCGTCAGCCAATTTCGGATTCCTCCTTCCCTACGAGCCGCTTCTTGTTCTTCACGGCGCGTCGTGTGAGGCGCGCGCATCTACCGCGCCTGCCGATGCGGCGGCGGCGGCAGGCCAGTTCGGCGAGGTTCTCGCCGCCGAGCTCGCCTATCGGGCCGGGGTGCGGCTGCCCGTGGGCGATCAGCCGGTCCGTCTGGCGGTCCTGGCCCGTGCCGGGATGCTCCCCGCGCCGGTCCTGGACGCGTTCAACGACCTTCACGGCTTTGACGGTGGTACACGTGAGGGTCAGGAGGCGGCGCACCTGGTCGAGCGCTGCTTCACCCTGGCCGCCTGGTTCTTCCGTGCCCTGACCGGCGACGCGGAGCCGATGGCTTTCGTCCCCGCCCA
This sequence comes from Streptomyces sp. NPDC048361, assembly GCF_040651795.1. Lineage (NCBI taxonomy): Bacteria > Bacillati > Actinomycetota > Actinomycetes > Kitasatosporales > Streptomycetaceae > Streptomyces > Streptomyces sp. NPDC048361. The sequence continues at coordinate 46,549 of NZ_JBEZKW010000020.1, read as the reverse complement.
AGCGACCGATCTGAGCGTTCTGGAGCAGCGGGTCGCTGTGCTGGAAGGGGACCTGCCCCGTCTGCGCCGCGCATTCGACCTGCGCGTTGCGCCGGCGTCCCTGCCGGCCGCCGACCGTGAGCAGCTGATCGTCAGCGCGCGCGATGCCGCCTACGAGCCGCTGAGGGAAGCCGACATCGCCTCGGAAGTGCAGCGCAGGCTCGCCAAGGCGGGATGGGACGTCCTGGGCGCCGGTGAGGACGACGAGCTCAACCGCTCCCTCGGCTGCGTCCTGGTGGAACCCCGCCTGGCCGGCGGACAGCGCGCCGACATGCTCCTGACGGTCGGCGGACAGCTGGTCGGAATCATCGAGTGCAAGCGGGACGGCACGGATCTCACCGACGCCATGGAACAGGCCGGCGTACTGGCGAAGGCCGCCACGGGCTCCTCGCTGTGGCCCGTGTGGCGCTCGCCGCTGCCGTACCGGTATGTGAGCGATGGCCGGCGTCTGCTGTTCTGCGACGCCAATGACCCCGAACCTCGGCCTCGCTTCGTGAGCGGCTTCCACCAGCCCAGCACTCTGGCCCGCTGGCAGCGCGAGGCGCAGGCGGACAGGGCGGCGCCGACCTACCGGGCGCGACAGGCCGCCTACCTGCCCAGGGAGGGCGAGGGATTCGGTCAGCTCCGTGCGCCCCAGCGTCGGGCGGTCCGGGCGGTTGAACAGACCCTTGAGGCCGGTCAGCGACGTGCACTGGTGCAGATGGCCACCGGCACGGGGCAGAACTTCACCGAGGTGTTCACCGCCTACCGCCAGCTCAGGCACGCGCGCGCGGCCCGCATCCTCTTCGTAACCGACCGAAGAGTGATAGCGGATCAACTAACCTCTCAGCTGCGCCAGTTCAGTATGCCGGACGGAGGCCGCAGTCTCGCCGACGTGTACCGGGTCCAAGAGCTGACCGCAGCCGGTCTAGCGCCGTCGACTTCCGTGGTCGTGGCCACGGTGCAGAGACTGTCGGCGATGCTCGCGGGCACGCCGGCCCCCGAGGACGGATCCGACCGCGTGTCGGCGTATGAGACCGCTGAGCGGCAGGCAGATGCGGACGCGGCGGCCCTGGAGGTGACCTACTGCGAGGCGCTGCCGCCCGATTCATTCGATCTTGTCATCGTCGACGACTGCCACCGCGCGCTCTACGGACAGCGGCGTGCCCTCCTTGAGTACTTCGACGCACCCCTAGTCGGCTTCAGCGCGACGCCGACCGCTACCGTTCTCGGCTTCTTCAACAGCAACCTGGTCGACTCCTACACCTACGAACAGGCCGTCGCCGATGGCGTCGCCGTGGACTGCTCCGTCTACGAGATTCAGGTCTCCGACTCCCGGCAGCCGGCGTTCGCCGCGCCCGTCGACGCTGTCGGTGTGGCGGCCAAGGGCTCGCGCCGCGCCCGCTACGAGGAGCTGGACGAGGAGCTGGCCCCCACCGGACCGAGCGGCCCCGCACGCGTTGTCGCCGCCGACCACCTGGCCACGGTGCTGACGGCGTTCCGTGACGCGCTGCCGACCATGTTCCCCGACAGGACGCAGCAGGGCGGCCTGCTCGGCGTGGTCCCCAAGACCGTGGTGTTCGCGCAGGACGGACCGCATGCGGATGAGGTCGTTGAGCGCATCCGCGACGTGTTCGGCGCCGGGGACGTCTTCTGCCGGCGGATCACGCACCGCGATGCTCATGCGGTGCACCTGCTGCGGGAGTTCCGCACGACACCGCAGTTCCGGATCGCGGTCGTGACGGATCTGATCTCCGGGTTCAGTGACATGCGGGCGATCGAGTGCCTGCTGATCCTGCGCGAGGTGCGCTCCGCCGCCTACTACGAGCAGCTGCTGGCCATGGGAACGCAGACCATCGCGTCCGCGGAGCTACGTGCCGTCACCCCGGGGGCGGTTGCCAAGACGCAGCTTGTGGTCGTCGACGCAGTGGGCGCTTCACGTCACCTCCAGCCGCTGGTGAATTTGACCGATACATCCGGGCAGTCGGGGCGGGCCGCTCTGGAGCGTCTGCTGAACCGCACCGTGGACGGCCTGGTGACGCCGCAAGAGACGGCCGAACTCGCCATCAGGCTCGCCCGGCTCACCCCCACGCTCAGTGACGCCGACGGCGCTGAGATCCGGAAACTGGCGGGCCAACCTCTGCAGGAACTGGTGACCCGCCTCCTCGACTCAGTCGACGCGGATCACCTGGCACCGCTGCGCCGGGCGGGAGGCAAGAGAGCCGTCGAGGACGAGCGGCGCGCGGCCCTCTACCCGCTCGCCGAGAACCCCGAACTCCAAGAGGCGCTGCTCGACCTGTACGACCGGCCGGCCCCTTTGCGGGTGACGGCGTCCGGCAGGCGCGGCCGCACAGCGGAGACGGTGCGCCGGCGGCTCGCCGCGTTCACACAGCGGACCGGGCCCTTCACCGAGGCCCAGCTGTGGTGGATCGAAAACATCGCGGACGCGACAGCTGCCGAGGGCCGCTTCGACCCGGTGTATCTGGACGGCGTTCCCTTCTCGGCGCGCGGTGGCACGGACGGTTTCCTCGACGCCTTCGGGCCCGACGCCGCGATCGACCTCCTGGACGAACTGCGCAGGGAACTGGCGTGATGAATGACCTGCCTGCCGACTGGAAGACCGTCCGGCTGGCCGACGTGCTGAGCGAACCCTTGGTCAATGGCCGGTCCCCGCGCCTGGGCGAGGACGGCGTGCCCGTACTGCGCCTGACGGCGCTTCGGACAGCGACCGTGGACTTCACTCAGACCAAGAGCAGCGACCGCAGCGACCACCTCGCGCTACTGGCGGCCGAACACGGGGACCTGTTGGTCGGCCGGGTCAACGGCTCACTCTCCCTGGTCGGCGAGGGCGCCCTGGTCAACGAGCCCCCGACCTCCACGGCCATACCCGACACCATGATCCGAGTACGGGTACGACGCGATGCGGTCGAGCCGCACTACCTCGCACACCTGTGGAAATCGCCGGTCATGCGGCGCCAGATCGAGGCACGCGCCCGCCAGGGCGGCGCAGCGATCTGGCGGATCAACCAGCGGGATCTGGAAGAGGTCATGCTCCCGCTGCCATCAGTGGTGGAACAGCGCCGGATCGTCGGCCTGTTGGAGGACCACCTCGCCCGCATCGACGCCACCACGATCCGTACCGGCAACGTCCTCGACCAGGCCGACGTCCTGAGCCGCACCATGACCGCGCGGGCCGCACTCGGCGCTCTGTCCGCCACCGCGGGCGCCCCCGCCGGCCTGCCCCGGGTCGCCGGCGTCAGTGACGGGACACTGCCCCACCTGCCCGCGCACTGGCGATGGACCCGCCTGGACGACGTTACCGAGGTCACCCGCGGCATCACCGCGCCCGGCAAGCAGCAGTGGAATCCCGCCGATGTGGACGTCTCCTGCCTGCGGGTCGCCAACGTGCAGCGCGGCCGCCTCGACCTGGACGACGTACGCACCATCCGGCTGCCCCCATCACGGGCACAGGCAGCTCGGCTGCGGGCGGGTGATGTGCTGCTGACCGGCGGCGGATCGAGCGACAGCCTGGGCCGCGGCTGGATTTGGGAGGAGCAGGTGCCCCACTGCGCGCACAACAGCCACGTCTTCCGTGTCCGGATCAACGCCCGTCAGCTGCACCCCGTCCTGCTGGCCTGGCACGCCAACGGCTTCGGCCGCCAGTGGTGCAAACGCAACGCCACCCAGAGTGTGGGGCTGGCGTCCATCAGCCTGGGAAAGATCCGGCTCATGCCGGTCCCCGTCGCGCCCGCAGACGAGCAGCACCACCTGGTCACACTGATCCAGGCGCACACCACAGCCCTGACCGCGGCATCCGCGGCCGCCGAACGCGCGCTCGTTGTCGCCGGACGGCTGCGGCGCAACCTGCTGGAACGCGCCTTCACCGGTCACCTGTCCCATCCGCTCTCCCCGTCCGGGCAACAGGAGTTTGCACTGTGAACCCCACCGTCTCCTATCGCCCCAGACATGACCAGGCCCTGGTGGAACGGCTGTGGAACTTCGCCAACGTGCTGCGCGACGGCGGCACCTCGGGCTTGGAGTACATCGAGCAGCTCTCCAGCCTGATCGTCCTCAAGCGCGCCTACGAACAACACCAACGCCCCCTCAACTGGCAGCACGTACTCGGCTTCGACGCCTGGCCACGGCTCACCTCGGCCAAGCGCGACCACCTGATCACGGTGTACGAGCAGATCCTGGACGAGCTCGCCTCCCGGCCCGGAACGCTCGGGCTCCTCTTCCGCAGGGCACAAAACCGCATTCCCGATCCGGCGCTCCTCCACCGCTTGATCGTCGATGTGGTAGACCGCTACCAGTGGTCCGCAGGTGACACCGGTGTGGTCATCGAGGAGCTGCTGGCCCGCATGAGCACGGACACGAAGACTGGCGCCGGCCAGTACTTCACCCCCCGGCCGCTGATCGAGGCGATCGTCGAGTGCGTCCAGCCCGGCATCGACGACACCGTCACCGACCCGGCCTGCGGCACCGGCGGCTTCCTGATCAAAGCCTTCGACTACCTGGTCGACCACTTTCCCTCAGGTGTCACCGCGGCCCAGCGCCAACGGCTCAACGAGGGTGCCTTCTTCGGCACCGAGCTCGTCGACGCCACTGCCCGGCTGGCCACGACGAACCTCGTCCTGCACGGCGTCACCCGCGTCGACGAGGCCCACCCGTGCATCACCGTCGGGGACGCGCTGGCCCGCCCGCCGGTCAGGCGCGCGACGCTGGTGCTCACCAACCCCCCGTTCGGCCGCCGCTCCACCAGCGAGGAGCCCTACCGGGAGGACTTCTGGACCGCCACCACCAGCCGGCAGCTCAACTTCCTGCAGCATGTCCACAGCCTGCTGGAGACCGACGGCCGGGCGGCCGTTGTGGTGCCCGACAGCGTGCTGTTCGAAGGCGGGGCCGGTGAGCTGATCCGACGGCGGCTGCTGGCCGCGTGCGACGTGCACACCCTGCTCCGGCTTCCCACCGGCATCTTCTACGCCGGCGGCGTCAAGGCCAGCGTCCTGTTCCTCGACAAGCCCGACCCGCACCCGGACGGCAGCCCGTCGACGAAACGGCTGTGGGTGTACGACCTGCGCTCCCCACACAAGGCCAAGTCCACGGCGCTTCCCGGCGTCGACTACGCCGGCTTCGTGTCCGCCTACCGGCCCGGACGGCCCCGCAGCGAACGAGCCGAGACACCCCTCTTCCGGTCCTTCACCGTCCAGGACCTGCTCGCCCGAAGCGGCGTCAACCTGGACCTTCAGGTCACCGAACCATCGGCCGAACCCTTCACGCTGGAAGAACCCGAGGCAGACCTGCACCGCATGGCGCAGGAGATCACATCTGAACTGAGCGCCGCCCTGGCCGAGTTCGCGGCCCTGACCGAGGCGCTGCGCCCCTACGGCGTGCACGCGGACGGCCCGGATCGTGAGGCGAAGCGGTGAATGCGACCAGGGGCACAACGACCGGGGGGATGACGTGCGGCTACTGCGACTGAGCCTTCCCTCCTACCGGGGCCTGCACAACTTCGAGCTGGATCTGACAGGCGCCCTGGACGGCGGCCACGCCATCGCCACCCTGATCGGCCCCAACGGCGGCGGCAAGTCCCGGGCCCTGCACGCGCTCGCCGAGATCTTCGGCGCCCTGCACCGGCCAGGGCACCGCGCGACGTTCGCCTTCGACCTCCTCTACGAGATGCACGGCACGACCGTCCAGGCCATACAGACCTCACCCGAAGCCTCCACCGAACTGACCGTGACCACCCCCCGGGGCTGGCCGAGACGCCTGGCCCGCGCGGAGTGGGCGCAGCATCTGCCCGATCATGTTTTCGGCTACCAGGCACACGCCCAGGCCCCCTGGACCAGCGAATTCGACCAGCACCGCCGCGCCGCCGCACGCCGCATCAGCCAATGGCGCCGGCAGTGGATGAACGACTTCGACCAGTGGCGCGAACGCCACTCACCGGACGAGGGAGAGCTGTGGAGTGAGCAGCTGACCCTGCCCATCAGCTGCTCCCTGTATACGCCGGTGTTCCTGTGTACGCCCGCGCATCTGCCGCTGTTGCTGCTCGCGCAGACCACCCACTGGTCGGACTCGTTCGGCACCTACCTGCGTCGCCACTCCTACCTCCAGCGGGTGACCTCCGCGGTCCTGCGGATCCGCGCGCCGCGCGCCGCACGCGCCCCGCACCTGGCCGCCCTGCCGTACTGGGGGTTGGGTGGGCCCGCCCGCACCCTGTTCGCGGCCGCCGCCGAGTCGGGGCGGTTCGGTCTCATCCCTGACGCCGACCCCATCGACGGCGCCGGAAGCCCCGCCGACGGGTTCCAGATTGTCCTGGGCACCGCCGAGGATGTCCGCGCCTTCCGAAACCTCTTCGACAGTGACCTGTCGATGTTCGGCCTGCTGGCCACCCTGCTGGATGCCGGCTACCTCGCCGTCGACGTCCGCCTGGACAAGCCCGGCGCGCTCACCCTCGGCCTGAACGACCTGAGCTCGGGCGAGCAGCAACTCCTCACCATCTTGGGTCTGCTGCGACTGCAGCGGGCGCACGAGTCGCTGTTCCTCCTGGACGAACCCGACTCCCACTTCCACCCCGAGTGGAGCCGGCGCTGGTACTCCTCCGTGCGCAGCGTGCTGGGACCGCATCAGGACTCGCAGTTCCTCACCGCCACCCACGAACCGCTGCTGGTGGCCAACATGACCCGCGAGCAGATCCGCGTCGTCACCACCGACGAGGAGGGCCAGACCACCGCGGTGATACCCCGGGCCAACCCGCGCGGACAAGGCGCCGGCGGCCTGCTGACCACCGACTTGTTCGGCCTGCCCACACAACTCGACGAACATACCCAGGAACTGATCGACCGCCAGTACGCACTGCTCCCCGAGGCCGGCAGTGACCCGGTCAAACAGGCTGCACTGCGCGAGGTCACCGCCGAGCTGGAGACCATGGACTTTCCCAGCTCCGACCGCAATCCGCTCGTGGCGGCCTTCCTCGCCGAGCTCCACCGCAGACGCCTCGCGCTCCTCGAGTCCACCCGGGGCCCCAACCCGCCCTCGCCCGAACAACTGCAGGCCCTGGTCGCCGAGCTGTTCCACGAGCGCTTCTCGTCGGTTATCTGACGCCGATGAGACACGTGGACATGAAAGGGATCACCGCCCCGCCGGCCTGGACCACCAAGACCCAGCTCACCCTGGACGCGGTCAGGGCCGCGATGGCCGCCAACATCAAGCGTGTCTTCACCACGCACTGGACCGAGGACGCCGTACGCAACCCGCTCCTCGACCTCGTCGGCGAAAAGTGCTGGTTCTGCGAGACCCTCATCGTGCGCGCGGACATCACCGTCGACCACTTCCGGCCGAAGTCCGAGGTACTCGAGGCGCCCGACCATCCGGGCTACTGGTGGCTGGCCTACGACGTGACGAACTACCGCATCGCCTGCAAGCACTGCAACAGCGGCGGAGCCCGGTACAACGGTGTGCGGGAAGGCCGCGCCAAGGGAAGCCAGTTCCCGCTCCTGGCCGGCACACGCGCCCGCACCTCACTCGACGATGTGGAAGACGAACAGCCGCTGCTCCTGGACCCGGCCGACAAGGACGACCCCGGCCTGCTCGGCTTCGACGCCGGCGGCTACGCCCGGCGTAGCAACACCCCCTACTCGCAAGCCGAAGCAGACATCGGGCTGTGCCGCGCCGACGAAACCATACGGATCCTGGCGCTCAACGACTCCCGGCTCGTCCCGCTCCGCAGCCGCCTCATCCGGGACGTCAGCGTGCTCGCCCGCTACGGGGACGCACCCGGCATCCAGCAGTTGATCGACGAAAGGGTGGAGCCCCAAGCGCAATGGAGCTCGGCAGCCGCCATGGCCCTGGCTCTGCGGCACGCCTGTGACCAGCCCACCGCCGTGCCCGCCCCGCCCGCAACAACGCCCGGCCCTGCACCGGGCATCGGCCCGGCACGCTCAAAAGTGGACCTGCGAGACCTACTGCACCATCTGGACCCGGACGACCTCAAGGCCGGCATCACCCTCACCGGCCGGCGCGGCAAGAAGGAACACCACGCGGTCCTGACCGACGAGGGCCAGATCAAAGTCCTGGGCCGCCCCTGGAATACCCCGAACACCGCAGCCAGGGCCGCGACCGGCAGCAACAAGATCGACGGCTGGGATTTCTGGCGGCTGACCATCGCCGGCGTGGAGCAGACCCTCGCCGAATTCCGCGCCCGGCACGTCCCGCCCATCGCGCCCATGTGAGACACGGGTACCGGCGGCGAGCACGAAGACGTGCCCCATGGCCGCTGCACGATCCCGACCACTCCCAGCGGCGGCCGTCGGTCGCCATCGCGCTGTCGGCGCGTGGACAGGCGCGAACCGGCCACCTGTCCATCGCCTCACTGAAGTCCCAGGCCGCTGCACGGAGTTGATGCTTCACTGGCAGCTGAATGCGTAGATATCAGCGGGAGGGGGCACCGTGGATCCAACACTCATCACCTTGGCCAGTGCCGGTGGTGCGGCTCTGGTCTCGGCCATGGCGGCCGATGGATGGAGCGCGTTCCGTACGGGCGTCGTCGCCCTGTGGCGTCGCTTCCAACCGGAGACCACGGATGCTCTCGAGCGGGATCTCGACGCGACCCGCCAGACGCTGCTCGCCGTCCCGGAAGGCGAGAGGCAGCAGGTCCGCGATGCCCTGCAGTCGGTGTGGCAGGGGCGGATGCTGACGCTCTTCCTGGATGACCGCACCGCAGCCGCCGAGTTCGAGGAACTGCTGGCGCGGCTGGCGCCGGCCGATACGTCCCATCCGCACATCAGCTTCCGTGCCGAAGTCCACGACAACGGGCGCGTCTACCAGGCAGGCGGCAATCAGTTCATCCACGAACAATGACCGACCCGCATGACAACGATGCGTCCTGGCAGATGAACGCGAGCGCCGAGGACGAAGGACGCGTCTACCAGGCGGGCGGCGACCAGCACATCACCGAGTACCACTATCACGGCGCAGAGCCCGTACTGGACGACGACGAGGATGACGACGAAGACGAGGACGAAGACGAGGACGACGAAGGGGGCTGGTACTACGAGCCGGCGGACGTCTACTTCCTCAACGGGCTGGGCGATCTCCTCGCCCTCGTCCTGCTTCCCTTGGCCCCGATCATCCCGCTCGCGATCTCCGGGGCCAGTGTGCGGGCCACCTGGACCGCCGACCCCGGCCCGTCCCTGTGGTGGTCCACCCTCTACACGCTCGGGACCGTGGCTCTGGCAGCGTTGGTGTTCAGGATCCTTCGCATGGTGCTGCCTCACCGGGCGGACGTCTACTCCTGGTGGTACCTGCCCCTCGGCGTCGCCGTGTTCGCCTACTACGTCGTACGGGCCCCGGAGAAGGTCGCCTTCGAGGTGATCGCCGACCTGGGCCAACAGATGGCGCAGGTCATCGGCCCGTTGTGACCGCCTCGCGTCGAGAGGTGAACGGCGGCGAGGGCGCCGTACGCGGGGGCAGCGCACCGTCGCCGCGACGGTCATTGAGACGGCCCTGGTGGACGGCGGAGCCGAACGGTGAAGATGCAGGTCGCAGACCAGTGCGCAAGGCGCTTTTGTGGTCAGGTCTGGCGCTAGGAGGTCGCGGCGCCGGTCCAGTTGCTCCAGGCGTCTCCTGCGGGTTTGAGGTGGACGCGGATCTCGACCTTGGCGTTGACGACGAAGCAGACGCGGGTGGTGCTGCCGATTTCGATAGGGCCCGTGGTGGTGGTGCGGCGGGGGACGAGGGTGCGTCCGTTGCCGATCTTGACTCAGTGGCCTCCGGAGACGACGCGGAAGAAGGCTTCGTAGTCGATGGAGTCTGCCGTCGACACCAACCCGGCCTGCGCTGCGAACCAGGCCGTGACCCGGGACGTCCCCGAGGCGCGCGCCGAGGACGTCGAGTGGGCCGATGTGGTGGTCTTCGGGACCCCTACGCGGTTCGGGAACGTCTCGGCCCAGCTGAAGCAGTTCATCGACACGCTCGGCGGGCTGTGGAGCGAGGGCAAGCTCGCGGACAAGGTCTACAGCGGCTTCACCTCGTCCACCACCCCGCACGCGGGCCAGGAACCCCCCTCATCTCGCTGTACACGATCAACCACCACTTCGGCGGACAAGTGTTCAGCTCCGGCTTCACCGACCCGCTGAAGTTCACCGGCGGCAACCCGTACGGCACCTCGCACGTCGACGGCCAGGGCGCGACCCCGGTGGACGCCACCACCCGCTACCAGGCGCAGCGTGCACTGAGGATCGCCGGGCGCCTCAAGGCGGCCTGACCCCGGTGCGGTCGGTGCCTCCTGTCTACTCCCCATCCGGTTTGGTGTGGTCGCGTCCGGTGAACGGCCTGTGTGTCAGCGTTTGCGCCGCTTGCGGCCCTGCTGGCGGGAGGTCTGCTTGCGGGGCCGCACAGCGTCCCACTCGACGAACGCGGCTGTCAGCATCCCGGAGGTGGCCGCCGTGTGGAAGTGCTCCGCGAAGGCCTGCGGGGAAGCGAACGCCAGGCGCCGCTCGGGTGGCTCCTCCAGGGTGAATCCGAATCCGTAGACCACCAGGACCCGTTTGCTGGCGGCGGCCGCATCGTTCCACCGGGGCGGCAGGCTGGTCAGGGCGCGGGCCCAGACGGTGCCCTCTGGGTCACGCAGTTCCATGCGGTTGCCGCGCTGGCACAACCGCCATCCGGGAAGGAAGGGGACGGACGGGGCCTCGGGGATCATCCGACGAAAGCCTGCGCTGCTGATCCGGTGGACTTGGTACTCCATGGCGGGCGCCCCGACCGCGGCCATGGCGGTGAGCATGTGACGCGGCTCCATCAGCACGATGGGGGTCCTTGGAGGGCGCGCCCCGTCGGCGACGGTGCGCGGATCGCGGATGACGCCGATCGCCTGGAGGGGGGCCTGCCCGCTGAGGGCGCAGTGCACATCGGCCACCGCCGCTTCGACGATCTGGCGGAGGTACGCGCGCTGTTCGGGGAGGATGCGCTTTTCGTCGAAGAGTGCCTCGCCGGCTGCGCGGGCATGGTCGTGGATCTGCTTGCTGGTCATGGCCGTGACCCGTTTCAGCAGCGCCATCATGAGACGTTCCCAGGGCGCGGTCGGATTGATGCCGTCGGCGTCGAAGGACTTGTCGCGCAGCTCGACGGTCAGGGCGATGAAGGCGTCGGCGTCGTGGTGGGCGGCGGCGTCGATCGCCTTGAGGAGGGTGAACCGGGCCCGCTCGTGTTCGCGCAGTGCGGCTTCGAGATGCTCGATGCCGCACTCGGTCAGCACGCGGCGCAGCAGCGCCGCGGCGTGGTCGTCGGTGGATTCGATCCATGCCAGGGCGCAGGCGAGCCCGATGTTGTGGACGAAGTCCTGGACAGAGGAGCGGTACAGCGAGCGGGGCCCGGTGTAGGGGAGGAAGGACTCAAACTCCGCTTCGGCCTCTGCCCAGCGGCGCTGGTAGACGAGCGCTTCGATGAGGTGGCGCTGGATCTCGGCGGCGTGGAAGGAACGGGCGTGGGTGTGGTGGGGAGGGGGGAGCTGGTCGCGGGCGGCGTGTTCGACACCCTGCAGATCGCCGTCGCCGAACAGGCGGGCGATCCGCTCGGCTCCGAGCCGCTCGCTGACCGCCGAGGTCTGGGGCAGCTGGTCGGACAGTCGGGTGAAGGCGTCCAGCACGGGCTGTAGGTGAGGGTTGTCGGGGCGGGAGTCGGCAAGGTTGTGCAGGAGGATGCGGGCCTGCGTCGCCAACAGTGCGGCCGCGTTCTCGCCATCCTGCTCCCCGGGCAGCTGCTCGACGTATTCCACGAGCGGCGACAGCAGGCTCACCACCTGCTCCACCGGATCGGAGATGCTGTGGTGCGCGTACATCTGGGCCAGCGAGATGCGGGTCTGCGCGATCAGGAGCTTGTTGGGGTCGGCCAGTTCCTGAAGCCAGTCCAGTTCCAGATGCAGCAGCCGCGTCGCCTGGGCCATCTGCCCCTGGATGTAATCGAATCCGGCGAGGTTGCCGATCAGGAGCGCGGTGTCGTTGTCTTTGACCTGCATGTCCTGGATGTGGCCGGCCAGGGCCGCCGCGTGCGGGGCGATCTCCCAGGCCCGGTCGGCGTCGTCGAAGTCGAGGGCCGCGCCGAGCCAGCGCGCGGTGTGGAAGGCGCTGCGGGAGAGCGCCGTCTCCACCTGGGCGCCGTGGGCAAGGTGCTGGCGCAGCAGATGCTGCAGGACGGTGTTCATCGACACGGTGTCGTCGCTGCCGGCGAACTCGGAATGGCGGGAGGCGAGCGGCTCGTCGTAGCGGACGAAGGACACCTGGATCAGCGACCGGATCATCTCCCTGACCGGGACAGTGGCCTCGTCCACGACGACGGCTTCCTTGCCCGCGGGGACGAGGTCGGGCGGGATGAACGCGCAGGCCATCGCTAGGTGCACGGGAATGCGCTGGGCGGCGAAGTTGCACAGGGACCCGAGGAGTTCCCGCACCGGGAGGGAGAACTCGCTGTCGTCGGCGGTGTTGCGGGCCAGTCGCTCCAGGCTCAGCTCGACGGTGGCTGCCAGGGTCCGCGGATAGCCCGACGGCTTGGATCTCTTGTCGGCCAGGGCCCGATCGAGCAGGAGGGTACGGAAGGTGCCCAGTCGTTCGACGGGGATCTGGCAGGTGCGCATGTATCCGCAGGCCAGCTCGATGGCCAGGGGCCACCCCTCCAGCGTTTCGGCCAGAGCGTCCAGGTCTTCCCGGTGAACGGCCGCGGTGTCGGCGTTCAACCGGAGGCGACGGGTGAGGAGTTCGACTGCCTGGGCATGGTCCATCGGTGACAGGTCGACGCGGGGCAGGGTGTGCCAGCTGGCGCTGTCGATGGACGTGAACAGCACATCGCCACGCCCCAGCCGCGGGATCCACGCATCGACCCCGTCGGGGGTGGCGTCGTCGAAGACGAGCAGCCAGCGTCCGGGCAGCGCCGCGAGCAGCTCGTGGACCTGTTCGCGCAGGTACGGGGTGCTCGCGCCGACGGGGGTGTCGTGCGCCTGCCCGTTCAGGTGCCCCCAGATGCGCCGAAAGGAGCCGGCCAGGGACTCTTCCGTGGCGGCCTCGGCCCACAGGACGAGGTCGTAGGCGTCGGCGTGTGCGGCCACATACGCGGCAGCCGTGCTCGATTTCCCGATCCCCGACAGACCGGACAGGACACAGGAGTTGACCGAACGGTCGCGCGGATCGGACGGGGCCAGGGCTTCGGTGATGTCGGCGAGAAGGTCAGGACGGGGTACGTCGGGTACGGGCGCGAGCGGGCCGAATACGCAGCCCCAGTCCTGGCGCCCCAGCGCGCGCACCAGCACGTCGTCCTCGACGAGCGCGGCGTCGGTGAAGTCGGCGATGCTCCAGTACGCCTGGCGGGCGTCGGCCGCGCGGCGCATAATCTCGGCGAGAAGATGCCCTGTGATCAGGCCCGCGGAGCGGCTGCCGAGGCCGACGCGATGGCGGGCCCGCCGCTCGCGCAGCCGCTCATGCAGGTCTTGGCGGATGCCCTCCACGTCCCGGGCGTCGCACACCACCCGCGCGCGGGCAAGACGCTCCAGGTCCGGCCCGGTCAACGCCTCGAGACGGGCCGCTGCGGAGGGAGCCCGCTGCAACACCTGCGCCAGCTGCGACTTGAGCTGATCGGTGTCAGCGGGCGGCGCATCGAGGATCTTGGCCAGTGTCCGGCAGTTACGGTCGGGCAGCGCAGCCGTGATCAGCTCGTACCGCTCGGCCTCGACCTTGCATACCAGCTCGGCCAGAATCGTGAAGGCATTCGGGGCGCTGACCTGGCGTCCCGGCGAAGCGCTCTTGACCTGCGCGGCGAGCAGGCAGTCACCGTCCTGGTCGACGAGATCGAAATCGACCACGTCGATCGCGGAGACCGCCGTGGTGTCCGCGGGGCCCTCGATGCGGCAGCCGTGGACCCGCACCTGATCGGACGCGGTCAGCATCGCCTCGAGCGTGCGCAGGTACTGGTACTGAAACCCGCGGGCAGCTACCCGGCCGCCATCCATCCGCACCATCGAACCCCCAGTCCGCCCAACACCATCCAGATCTAGCGAGGTTAGCGAGCGCCACTGACAGTCGCCCGTACGGTTTGCGACACACCATCGGCGATGTCCCCCGTCGCGGCGCGGAAGAGCTGCCTGCGGCCTGTCGCACCGATCATCGGCATCACAGCGGCGCGAGCGGTGTCCGAAGGCAACACCGCGGCCGCCAGGAGACTCCGGCCCGGCGCTCGCTGTTCGCCCGCCGCCATGAGGCGGCGGCGGTCACAGTGACTCGACCCACTCGCCGGGCTCTTCCAACCCGTGCGGAGCCACCGGCGCCGACGGGCTCGGAGTGGTCGGTCCGCACGGCGGAAGGGGTTCGGGGACGGTCGCCGCCTGGGGGATCGCGGTCGCGCAGGCGGCGCAGGCGTCGGCAAGGTGCCAGGTCCGGCCATGGTCCGCGCGGATCAGCACCAGCCCCAAGGGGCCGTTGCACTGGCCCTGGCGCCGGTGCCAGACGCAGGACCGCTCGCGGCACTGACACGTCCGCAGATGGGGCTCCAGACCGGATTCCCGCACATGGCGCGCCAGATGCCGTCGCAGCTGCTCCCCTCGCGGGACGCCCGACGTGGGGTCCGGGCCGGGGCAGGCGCTGCACACCAGCACGGGCCGCCCGGCTGGACAGCTGATGGTGACCGTCCAGGCGCGCGCAGGCAGGGCGGTGGTCATCGGATCCCTCCTAGCGGTCATCAGATCGTCCCCGGCGCTCGACCTGGGCGACGCGCCGAGAGGGTAGTGCAGACCTCTGCCCTCGCGGGATGTCGCCGTACCGGCACAAATAGGGCAGAGGTCTGCACTGTCAGGGCAGGGGTCTGCACCGTCCGATGGTCGAGTGACGATCTTCCCGCCGCCGGACCCCGACCCGACGGCACTCCGGCAGGCCCTCGCCCGGCTCCGCGCCGAGCGGGGCTGGAGCTATGACGAGCTCGCCGCCCGCAGCGGCCTGTCGCGCCGCACCCTCATCGAGGTCGAGCAGGGCCGCACCATCGGATCGCTGGGCACCTGGCACGCCCTGGCCCACGCCTTCGGCATTCCACTGGGCGTACTCCTGGACCCCTTGTGTACGGGCCACGAGCGTCCGGGACTGGAGGGCTGACCCAGGCGCCAAGCCTCACCCGAAGGGGACGCGACGTTCGGGCACCTGTGCCGCATTCGAGTGCCTGATCCTTTCCTGTCGCCGCCCACAGGCGAGGAACAGGCGCAGGCCGGGGCAAAGGCGGGCCTTACTTCCGACCTTGCCCGGTGCCGGCATTCTGTGCCCGCCCCGGGTGGCTTGGGAGGTTCCGCGCCCGGCCGCCTCGTACGCCGGGGCCGCGGTCGGGTAGGCCGAGAGGCCGGCTACCAGGGGACGTTGCGGAGCGAGGGCGCCTCGCCGTGCGCGGGCGTGCGGGGTTGGAGCCGGCCGAACCAGATGCGCCAGGTGAAGGGCAGGCACGCGATTCCCGGGACGCAGAACGCGAGCCACACCAGCCACGCCGGAGGGAAGTGACCGGGCAGCGGCCAGGCGTCGTGGAACAGGGCACCCATGCACACGTCCATGATCACGACGAGTGGCGGGCCGATCCAGGTCGCCCCGGCTGTCCAGTCCAGCCGGCCGCTGCCCCAGTACGCGGCGAAGATCATGCTGAAGCCGACATGCGCAGGGATGTAGAGCCAGCCGGCCCATCCGTCGCCCAAGCCGTTGGAGTAGGCGACACCGACCGTGGAGGCGGTGATGGCCAGCAGGTAGAGCATGCTGACCGTGGTGAACAGCAGCCGGACCTGCCACTTCACGACCGGTTTGACCATGATGTAGTCGAGGCGGTCCAGCGACCTGCCGCCGCCCGACGGCTCGGCGTCCCCCATGACCGTGCTGGTGTTGGTGTTGTCGAGGAGTGTGGTGGGGCTGGTCCCGGCGGCCACGCAGTCCTGAGCACGCCGCACCAGGTCGGCCGCCCGCTCATAGACGGCGGTGTCCGCGCCGGGCTGGGCTGCGCGGACGCTGACCGCGTGCCGGGTTCCGTCCAGCCAGTGGGCTGCATCATCGGTGTCCAGTTCGGCGGCGGCCCGGACGGCCAGCGGCAGCAGCTCGTCGGGGGCGGTGGCCACCGCGCGGTGGGCGCCCTCGGCGAGCGCCGGGTCCTCGGTGCTGACACGCGCGACGACGTGGAGGGTCTGGGCGCGCTGCTCGGGCTTGAGGGTTTCGTGCTGAAGGAACTGCTCGACGAATTCGTGCCCGCTGTCGGTCTCGACCTCGGTGAGCAGGGCTGCGGCCAGCGGCTCGCCGACCGCGCCCCAGTGGGCGCCGTCGGTGCTGGGGTAGGCGGCGGTGAGGATGTCATCCAGCGCGGCGAGGACTCGCCGGTCGGGTGCGGCCGAGGGGCCGTAGCCGCTGTGATGGGCGTCGTACCCGGCGCGGATGACGGCCTGCCCGTCGCGGGCGGTGGCCGCCCCGGCGAGGAACTGGGCGGTGATCAGGCTGCGGATCAGTTTGGTGTCCACCGCACCCTGCGGGAGGCGGGCCTCGGAGATCTTGCGGACGTAGTTCTCCTCGTGCGCCAGGAGCACGTCCAGGGGGTGGTCGCGGTCGGCGAAGGTGGGGTTGGCGTGGACCAGGACGTCGGCGAGTGCAGCGATGTGGTGGTAGATGACCGGATGCGGGCCCGAGTTCGCGAGGCGGGCGCCGTACTCGTTGGGCGCATCCGAGAGCGTGCACTCGCGCCAGCTCTCGTCCGCCTGCCCGGCGAGGCGGAGCTGTTCGATCCGGTGCGCGAAGTCCGCCTTCGCACTCTCGTAGATGTCCGCACTGGACCGGCCGTCATAGGCATCGTCGGGGGAGACGGCGAAAGTGTGGGTGACGGGGCCGGCGTGCAGGGCGCGCAGTTCGCGCTGTTTGGACGGCCACCAGCTGTCCCGGCGGCGGGCCAGGAGCAGGATGCGCACCGTGTGGCCGTCGTGCCGCGGGGTCAGGGCCGCGAGCAGGTCGGCGAGTTGACCATCCCGGCTCTCGGCCAGGTCCACGATCACCAGCAGCGGATAGCGGGAGGATCCGAGTAGGCGGTAGCCGGTGGAGGGCGGCCGGTCGGTGAGGAAGCCGCCGCTCCACGGACGCCGGTCAGCGTCCTCGGGCAGTGGGGTGGCCAGGCGCTGTAACACCTCGGCGAGCAGCCGGGTTTTCCCGGTGCCGCCCAGCCCGGTCAGCGCGGCGACGTCCACCCGGTGTGCCGTGCGGCACCAGGCGGCGATCTCGTCGATCAAGTGGGACATGCCGGTGAGGGCGACGGTACGGGTATGCGGGTCGAGCAAGTAGGAGGAGGACAGCACCGGCTCGGGCGGGCCGTGCAGCAGCGGCCGAAGGTCGGCGGCCTGAAGCCGGGGCAGCATGCCGGTGTGCTCGGCCACCGCGTTGGAGAAGCCGTCGGCGGACAGCAGCTGGGAGGCCGGCAGGGCCATCAGGCTGCGATCCCACTGCTTGTCGACCGTACGCACCTGCCCGATCAGCAGCCCCTGGCAGGTGACCCCGGCCCCGGACAGCCCCTGCCAGTTCTCGTAGAAGCGGGGCAGCGCCCCCGACACCTCGAGCCCGTACAGCATCGAGCGTGATCCGGTGTGCGGTGCGATCGTTCCGTCGACCGTTTTCAGGTCGTCGACGAAACGCTCCGGATCCGCGCCTGCTTTGCGGCGCATGGCCTTGGGGAAGCCCGACATGGTGCAGTGCGGGCGGTGGCCCGGATCGCTGCACACCAGCTCGCCGAACCGCATCGTCGTCATCCCCGCGCCGACCAGGTCGCGGTCCGCCTCCAGCAGCGCCGCATCCAGGCGAGGATCGCTCCACACCACGTGGGCCTCTGTGAACTCGGTGTGGACCAGGTCGCGCACCGCCACCTGGCGGGGTGTGGGCTGAGCGACGTGCAGAGCGGTCAGGACCAGGCCGGGGGCGATGAGGTAGCCGGTGCCGTAGGACTCCTCGCCGCTTGCGGTGCCCTGTACTTCGACGGTGCGCCGTTCCGATCCCCCGATCATCGGCATGGCGTCTAGTCCAGGCCCAGTCCGGCCAGGGACCCGCCGCGGCCGCCCGCCGTGTCCCCGATCTCCAGGTCGTTCCCGTCCGCGTCGGGGGCGACGCTGAGGGTGACCGTCATGCGGTGGGTGGCTGTCTGCGACCGTTCCCCTTTCGCGTCCGCGGAGACGACGAACGCCTTCACGCCGCCGCCCGCCGACGCGGTGTGCCGCAGCTCGATTCCCAGGTCGAGGACGACGTCCTTGACGGTGAACCGGATCGGCGAGCCCGCCCCGTTGCGCTGGGCCGCGACCAGCCCGTCACGCACCGCCTTGATCGCATCCGACAGCTCGGTCGGCCCCAACTCCATAGATCCCCCTGATCGTTGACGCGCTGCGCCAGTGTGCCCCCGAAGGAGGTGGTGCGAAAGTGCGCCGCCAGCCGAATACCGCCCGCCGCCGACACGATCCCGCCCAGCCCCCGCCGGGTCCGCGCTCCTTTGGCCGCGGCGGGCGGCAGGAGCGCGGACCGGGCCACGATACGCCGGGCTGGCGCGGCAACGCACCGACTCACCGCCGAGCGGGCACCCCGGCCGGACTCCGCATGGCCGTGCGGTCGAGTTCCTTGAAGATCTGCTCGCGCAGCCGGGTGCGTGAGCCGGGGATCTGCAGGCGCCCGTAGCGCGTCTCGAACCGGGCCAGGTGCGTGCGGATACGCTGGTAGAGGTCGGGGTGGCGGCGTACGAGCTCGTCGTAGGCCTGATCGCCGGCTCTCTTGAGCAGGGCATGGCTGGGATCGGCGCGCTCGGCCAACGACAGGCCGTCGTTGAGCGCGGTGATCAGGCGTACGGCCTCGGCGCGGCGCTGCAACAGCGCCGCGAACAGCCGCCGTCGTGCGTGGAGTTGCTCCAGCTGCGCGGCAGTGCGAGCAGTGGGCGAGCGGGTCAGGTCGGTCAGGTTCTTGGTGTGAGGGTTGCCCGCGCTGGGGGCAACCGCGCGCAGAACGTTGTTGAGCTGAACGCGCCAGCGGTTGAGCACCAGCGGATGGCACAGCAGGTCATCGCGTTCGTCCTGACCGTCGGCATCGGCGAGCAGCCGCTTCGCGAACGCCGGCTCGTCGAGTGCGAGAACGACGCGGACGGCGTCGTTGAGCGGGGCGATGAGCCACCCGTTGTCGATGCAGCGGGTGACCTTGTCCTGGATGGAGCGGATCGGCGCGGCCGCCGCGGCGGGCACCCCTGCCGCGGTCGCGATCTCAAGGACCAGGGCGTCCCTCTCCGTACTGAGGTAGCGGCCCAGCCAGGCACGTGCCACGCGCCGGGAGTCATCGGTGGCGGCAGGGAAAGGCAGCACCCCCGCAGCGGTGAGCTCCTCGACGCGCTGGGCTTTCAGGCGCCGCTCCGCCTCCCGCAGCCGCTGCCAGACCGCATCCTGCTGAGCCTTCAAAGACTCGGCGCTCTCATCGTGCCGGCCGGACAGGACCCGCATCTCGCGTCTGATCTGCCGGTCGTACAGCGCGTAGGTGAGGGCGTCGATGCTCTGCTCGATGCGGTCCGGGCCGTACAGCAGCTCGTCGAGACCGGTGCGGCGCAGCCCGCAAGCCTGCGCGGTCACTACTGCCGCCAGGTCCAGGAAGCTGACGTTGATCAGGTCTGACAGTTCCGGCAAGGGCAGCCGCCACGGCTGCGGATGCGGCACCCGCACGGCGCGCGGGCCCGCCCCGTCAAGGCCCAGGCCGCTGCGCCGCTGCGCGGCCCGGTGGTGGGGTTCGGGCAGGTCGAGGGCGAAGCGGGCGTTGAGGTAGCGCAGGGTGCGGCCGCGGTGCAGCGCCGTGGTCGGACGGTCTCGCAGCGTGCGGCAGGGGGAATGGCGCGGGGCGTCGCAGGTCGGGCACGCGATCGTCGCGATGTCCGACGAGGTCACGTTCCACAGGGCCCGGCGCACCGGCCCCGAGGGCCACCTCTGCCCGTCGAAAGCTGCGTCACTGAGTCGGGAAGGCATGCGCCGCAAACTGCCAGCCGCCCCGCCGCCGCCCACGCGAACGCATCTGGCACGTCCCACACACGGGTCACGCGCCGGGTACGGATGTTCTCTTCCGGGCTGTGTGTTCGGAGGCTGGGTGTGCCACGAAGCGGTGCGGCCTCGATGGCGTCATGGCGCCGGGGCCGCGGGCCCTGGCAGGGGGTGCAAACCGGATGCCGCGCTGGCCGTGCCGCCCGCACTGATGCTGGGCGCGCGCCTGCCGCACGGGCCGATTCCTGGGGTACCCCGGTGACCGTCAACCCCTGGAACAAGATCAGCGGAAGGTGGACCACCGACAACGAGCTGGAGACGTACATGCCGGACCGCCGGTGGGACCGAGATGGTGGCGGGGCGGGGCTGCTGGAGGAGCTGAGCGCCTCAGTTGGCGAGAAGGTTTCCCGCGTCGATGTCCCTGGCGAGCTTTTGCCCGTGATCGACGAGCGCTTTCCGGAGGTCAGCGTAGTGACCCATCGGATCGGGGCGGCAAAGTTGGAACCATGTGGTGTTCCGGCGCCGCGACCAGTCTTGCTGGATGGCCGGCGGTTGTTCGGCTTCGATGGGGCGAGGCGCAAACAGATGCTCACCATGGGTGACTTGGGCCCAGATGAACACGGAGGCTTCCTGGCGCTTACGGTCATCGAGGACGGGCCGACGGCCGTGCGCGCGCTTCAGCTGGCTCGTGAGGTCCTGCCAGGTGCCGGGGGTAAGAGCCCAGCCGAGTAGGGCGTCGCGGCGATATTGGTAGTCGATGAGCCCCTCGGCCTGGCGATGTAGTTCGATGGCGAGGTTCTGCAGCGCTCGCCCGAAGTCCTGTACCTCGTTAGGTGAGTTGAGCCAGATGCGGATGTTGTCCTCGACGTTGTGGGGCATTTCGCTGGTGTCAATGCCCAGGTAGCGGGCCGCTTCGGCGAGGGAGTCTTGGGTGGCCCACTGGACGAGTTGAATGGCTGCGACGCGCCGCAGGGTCTTGGACTCGGTGTGGCCGTCGAGATCGCGGAGATGGCGGTCGTACCAGCTCTGCTCCAGGTGGGCGGGGATGTGTTCAGCCCGGTAGCGGGTCGGGCGGAAAGTGGTCCAGCTGCGAGTTCTGGCGTAGGTGCGGATGAGGGGTGTTGCCGCAGTGCGCAGACGCTGCGAGCAGGAGCTTTCATACTTGGCGAAGATCCGGGCCCAGCCGGCGCGGGCGGGCGTGGTTGTGTGCTCGGATTCGAAGGACTTGGCGAGGACGTCGCCAAGGCGATCGGTCTTCAGCAGGGAGTGGGCGGCGCCGAGTATGGCGCCGCAGGCCATGGAGTTGGTGGGGGCGGCGTCGTGGACCCGCAGCGTCCCGAAATAGCCTCGGGCTCGGGTCTCTGCGTCTACAGCGGACACGAATGCAGAGTCGACTCGGTGTCGGCTGTAGGGCCAAGAGGCTGTGACGAGCACAGCAAGGAGGTGGAGGTCGCTGAAGTACTCGTTCGCTTCGTTGTTGCCTTCCCGGGAGTCGAGAAGGCTGAGGAGGTCATGCTGCAGTCCGAGTAGCTGCGGGGTGGGCCGCATAGCGGGAAGAGGGGCCAGGTCAAGGCGGGCTCGGCAAGGCAACCGCTTGCGCTCCCCGGCCCTGGACGGCGAAAGATAGCGGCACTCTGCCGGGTGCAGATCGTGGAATCCGTCGTAGGGGATCAGTCCGGTGGGTTCCAGGGCGTTTGTTGCCGGATGATGACACTGTGGGCACTGGTGTTGGAGAAAGCACTCGTGCCGTAGGCAAGCGAACACGACGCCGAGGTGCCATTCCTTCTTCCACGGCCCGCCGTACCTATGTTGGACGAAACTCCCATCCCCGGCCAGACATAAGGAGCAATATCGAGGAAAGCCACCCAAGAGCCACTTGTCCATCGAAGGTGATTGAACGAGTCGAGTTGGCGACGACCGACGGATCGGCTGGTAGTAGCGTTCCCAGGCTCCCAGAGTGAGCCCGCGGGCTTCATCGCGTGAGAGCCGGGTGGTCTGGGCGAACTCGTCGAGCGACGAACCGGGCAATTCCACGAGAAGTTTACGCATGAGATGGCCACTGCTAGAGGGCAACAGGCCGGTGAAGCGTCCAAGTTCGGCGGGGCTCAGGCCGAGCCGAAACGACAGGCGCAACAGGTATCCAGGCAGGGACTCGCCAGGCAACGGGTCAAGGCTCCGGGGAAGGGGATGCATTCGCGTGCTTAGCTTCTCCGTGTCCGCGGCTGCTGGGCCGTGGTTGTCGAATGCAGTGCTTCTGGGTACGTACTTTTGGCCGAGCGAGGGCCTGTGGCGGATCCGCTCCTGATCACGGGATGGCGGGACTTCTCCGGCTCCGGAATCATGGGCGCCGTCTCCGTCGACGATGATCTCGCCGACACGCCACCGCCGCCTTGGTGTACGGCGCGACGAGGTCGGCCAGCGCGAAGCTGCGTGACCACGCCGGCCGAGATGCGAATTCCGGCGTACGGGGGTGAAACCGTCATGCCTCCAGCACGGCCTGTGGCGCGGACTGCAGCACGACTTCCCGGCAATCCGGAGCACGTGAACGGCACGGCCGCTATCTTGCCCGCTCGGCTCCGCCGGACCGGCCGCTTGGTTACTTAGCGTTGCGAGCTCAAGATCCGCCACCTAGTGTGCTCGCCCGCCAGCTAAAACTCTCGGTCGCAGCCTCACCTCCCACGGCGACGGCATTCCTTTGCATAAAACTGCATAGCTGCGTATAGTCATGCCATCACCGAGGAGGCATGCGATGGCGGCGGTACGAGCGGCAGTGGCGGGGGCCAGTGGGTATGCGGGCGGGGAACTGCTTCGTCTGCTGCTCGGGCACCCCGGGATCGAGATCGGGGCGCTGACGGCGAACTCCAATGCGGGTCAGCCGCTCGGATCGCTTCAGCCGCACCTCGTTCCGCTCGCCGGGCGCATTCTGGAGCCGACCACCGCCGAGGTGCTCGCCGGGCACGACGTCGTATTTCTCGCGTTGCCGCACGGACAGTCCGCTGCCGTCGCCGAGCAGCTGGGCGACGAGGTCCTGATCGTCGACATGGGGGCCGACTTCCGGCTCCGTGACGCCGGCGACTGGGAGAAGTTCTACGGGTCGGCGCACGCCGGCTCCTGGCCCTACGGCCTGCCCGAACTGCCGGGCGCGCGGGCCGCGTTGGCGTCGACGCGGCGGATCGCGGTGCCGGGCTGCTACCCGACGGCCGTCTCCCTCGCCCTGTTCCCCGCCTACCGGGACGGGCTCGTGGAGAACGAGGCCGTCGTCGTCGCCGCCACCGGCACCTCCGGCGCGGGCAAGGCGCTCAAGCCGCACCTGCTCGGCAGCGAGGTCATGGGCTCGATGTCCCCGTACGGAGTGGGCGGCGGGCACCGGCACACGCCCGAGATGATCCAGAACCTGAGCGCGGTGGCCGGCGAAGGCGTCACTGTGTCCTTCACGCCCACCCTCGCGCCCATGCCCCGCGGCATCCTCGCCACCTGCTCCGCCAGGGCCGAGCCGGGCGTCGATGCCGCGAGCGTACGGGCCGCGTACGAGAAGGCCTTCGCGGACGAGCCCTTCGTGCACCTGCTCCCCGAGGGGCAGTGGCCCGCCACCGCCTCGGTGTACGGGTCCAACTCCGTGCACGTGCAGGTGGCGTACGACGAGAGCGCGGGGCGCGTCATCGCGATCAGCGCCATCGACAACCTCACCAAGGGCACCGCCGGCGGCGCGGTGCAGAGCATGAACATCGCCCTCGGCCTCGACGAGTCGACGGGCCTTTCCACGACGGGAGTCGCGCCGTGAGCGGCGCTCGGGCGGCCGGCGGGCCGCGGACGGCAGCGCAGAGGGCAGCGCACATGACACCCCGTATGGCACCCCATATGACGGACAGAGCCGCGCCGGTGTGCTGCGCGGGCGCAGAAGTGAACGAGGAGACACAGTGAGCGTGACGGCAGCCAAGGGATTCCGGGCGTCGGGCGTCGCCGCCGGGATCAAGCAGAACGGCAACCCGGACCTGGCCCTCGTGGTCAACGACGGGCCCCGCATCGCCGCCGCGGGCGTGTTCACCTCCAACCGTGTCAAGGCCGCCCCGGTCCTGTGGTCCGAGCAGGTGCTCAAGGGCGGCGAGGTGAGCGCCGTCGTCCTCAACTCCGGTGGCGCCAACGCCTGTACGGGACCGAAGGGGTTCCAGGACACCCACGCCACCGCCGAGAAGGTCGCCGCCTCGCTCACCACGGCCGGCTCCGACGCGACCGGCGGCCACGGCGCGGGCACCGTCGCCGTCGCCTCGACCGGGCTCATCGGCCTCCTGCTCCCGATGGACAAGGTGCTGCCCGGCATCGACACGGCGGTGTCCCAGCTCACCGAGCACGGCGGTGAGAAGGCCGCCATCGCCATCAAGACCACCGACACCGTGCACAAGACGAGCGTCGCGCCCCGGGATGGCTGGACCGTCGGCGGCATGGCCAAGGGGGCCGGCATGCTCGCACCGGGCCTCGCCACCATGCTCGTCGTGCTCACCACCGACGCCGACCTGGACGCGGCCACCCTCGACAAGGCGCTGCGCGACGCGACGCGCCAGACCTTCGACCGGATCGACTCCGACGGGTGCATGTCGACCAACGACACCGTGCTCCTGCTGGCCTCCGGCGCCTCCCAAGTGGCCCCGGAATACGCCGAGTTCGCCGAGGCCGTGCGGAGCGTCTGCGACGACCTCGCGCGCCAGCTCATCGGCGACGCCGAGGGTGCGTCCAAGGACATCCGTATCGAGGTGATCAACGCCGCGACCGAGGACGACGCCCTGGAGGTCGGGCGGTCCATCGCCCGCAACAACCTCCTCAAGTGCGCCATTCACGGCGAGGACCCCAACTGGGGCCGGGTGCTCTCCGCCATCGGCACCACGAAGGCCGCCTTCGAGCCGGACCGGCTGAGCGTCGCCATCAACGACGTGTGGGTCTGCAAGGACGGCTCCGTCGGCGAGGACCGCGACCTGGTCGACATGCGCTTCCGCGAGGTCAGGATCACCGCCGACCTCGCCGCCGGCACCAGCGAGCCCGTCGTCATCTGGGCCAACGACCTCACCGCCGACTACGTCCACGAGAACAGCGCGTACAGCTCATGAGCACTCGCAAACACACCGCGCTGCCCAAGGCGCAGATCCTCATCGAGGCGCTGCCCTGGCTGACCCGGCACCACGGCAGGACCGTCGTCATCAAGTTCGGCGGCAACGCCATGGTCGACGAGGACCTGAAGGCCGCCTTCGCCCAGGACGTGGTGTTCCTGCGCCAGTCCGGCCTCAAGCCCGTCGTCGTGCACGGCGGCGGACCGCAGATCAGCGCGCAGCTCGACCGGCACGGCCTGGTCAGCGAATTCAAGGCGGGCCTCAGGGTCACCACGCCCGAGGCCATGGACGTGGTCCGTATGGTGCTCGCCGGGCAGGTCCAGCGCGAACTCGTCGGGCTGCTCAACCAGCACGGCCCGCTCGCCGTCGGCATGACCGGCGAGGACGCCCACACCATCACCGCCACCCAGCACCGCCCCGAGATCGACGGCGAGCTCGTCGACATCGGACGGGTCGGACAGATCACCGCGATCGACCCGGGCGCGATCAAGGCGCTCCTGGACGACGGCCGGATCCCGGTCATCTCCTCGATCGCCCGCTCCCAGGACGACGGACATGTCTACAACGTCAATGCTGATACGGCGGCTGCGGCACTTGCGGCTGCGCTGGGCGCCGAGACCCTGATGGTCCTGACCGATGTCGAAGGCCTCTACGAGGACTGGCCCAACAGCGACGACGTCATCAGCAAACTGACCGCTGCCCAGCTGGAGAAGCTGCTGCCCGAGCTTTCCAGCGGCATGGTGCCCAAGATGGAGGGCTGCCTGTTCGCCGTGCGCAACGGGGTCAACACCGCGCGCGTGATCGACGGACGGGTCCCGCACTCCATCCTGCTGGAGATCTTCACGGATGAAGGAATCGGCACGATGGTCGTGCCGGACGGACGAGACGCCCAAGGGGGAGCGCGGTGACCAACCAGGAACTCACACAGCGCTGGCAGCACGCCATGACGGACAACTACGGCACGCCGAAACTCGCGCTCGTGCGCGGTGCGGGGGCGTCGGTGTGGGACGCGGACGGCGTCGAGTACACCGACTTCGTGGGCGGCATCGCGGTCAACGCGCTCGGCCACGCCCACCCGGCGGTCGTACGGGCCGTGAGCGAGCAGATCGCCTCGCTCGGCCACGTATCGAACCTGTTCGTCGCGGAGCCGCCGGTGGCGCTCGCCGAACGGCTGCTCCAGCTCTTCGGACGGCCCGGCCGCGTCTACTTCGGCAACTCCGGTGCCGAGGCCAATGAGGCCGTGTTCAAGATCGGCCGGCTGACCGGGCGCACCCACATGGTCGCCACCACGGGCGGCTTCCACGGCCGGACCATGGGCGCGCTCGCCCTCACCGGACAGGAAGGCAAGCGCACGCCGTTCCTGCCGCTGCCCGGCGACGTCACCCACGTGCCGTTCGGGGATGCCGAGGCGCTGCGGGCGGCCGTCACCGAGGAGACCGCCTTCGTCATCATCGAGCCGATCCAGGGCGAGATCGGCGTGGTCGTTCCCCCGGCCGGCTACCTCCAGGCCGCCCGGGAGATCACCCGGGCCACCGGCACGCTCCTCGTCCTCGACGAGATCCAGACCGGCATCGGCCGGACCGGCGCCTGGTTCGAGTACCAGCGGCACGAGGGCGTCGACCCGGACATCGTCGTCCTCGCCAAGGCGCTCGGCGGCGGACTGCCGATCGGTGCGACCGTCGCGTTCGGCGCCACGGCCGAACTCCTCAAGCCCGGCATGCACGGCACCACCTTCGGCGGCAACCCGATCGCCTGCGCCGCGGGACTCGCCGTGCTCGACACGCTCGCCGCCGACGGCGTGCTCGACCAGGTCAAGCGGACCGGCGAGAAACTGCGCGACGGAATCGAGGCGCTGCGGCACCCGCTGGTCTCCCATGTCCGTGGTGCGGGGCTGCTGCTGGGTATCGTGCTCAACGAGCCCCTCGCACCTCGGGTGCAGCAGGCGGCTCAGGGTGCCGGCTTCCTGGTCAACGCGCCCGCGCCCGATGTCATTCGGCTCATGCCGCCGCTGATCATCGGTGACGCGGAGGTGGATGCGTTCGTCCGGGCGCTGCCCGGCATCCTCGAAGCAGCAGGCGGGGACGGACGATCCGGAGAATGAGACGACGATGACCGACGAGGCGCAGGACTTCGAGCCGGGCGGCCCCGCCGTACCGCAGACCCGCACCGCCCGCCACCGCCGGATCGTGGACATCCTCAACCGGCAGCCGGTGCGGTCCCAGAGCCAGCTTGCCAAGCTGCTCGCGGACGACGGGCTGAGCGTCACCCAGGCGACGCTCTCGCGCGACCTCGACGAGCTGGGCGCGGTGAAGATCCGCAACACCGGCGGCGAGCTGATCTATGCGGTGCCCAGCGAGGGCGGGTTCCGCACGCCGAAGGCGCCGCTCGGCGAGTCGGCGAAGGAGGAGCGGATGCGCCGGCTCTCCGCCGAGCTGCTGATCTCCGCGGAGGCCTCCGCCAACCTGGTGGTGCTGCGCACCCCGCCCGGCGCCGCCCAGTTCCTCGCCTCCGCCATCGATCAGGCCGAACTGCACGACATCCTCGGCACGATCGCGGGCGACGACACGCTGATGCTGATCAGCCGCGACCCGACGGGCGGTCAGGCTCTCGCCGACCATCTGCTGCGGCTGGCCCAGAGCGACCACCGCTGACGGGAGTTGGGGGTTGTTCCCCCAACTCCCGCCCGTGGTAAGCGAGTTCAGTAGCGGGTGATCGCGGTCGGACCGGTGTCCGTGCCGATCGCGATGTGCGGGAGGCGCCCGGGGTCCGCCCAGGCCAGTACCCGGTCCATGGCCTCGGCGGGCACCGACACACAGCCGGCGGTCGCGCCGCGCCCGTTGACGTGCAGGAAGATCCCGGCGCCCCGGCCGCGTACCGGCCGCTCGTAGTTGAAGGCGATGACCATGGCCCGGGCGTACTGGCTCGCGTACGCCGTCAGATGCTCCGACTCGGCCGCCCTGCAGTCCTTGGGCAGGCCCTCCACCCAGCGGTTGTAGGCGCGGGACTCGTTGTCCTCGCACCACCAGGACCGGTCGGTGGCACGCCGGTAGGGGTAGCGGGTGCCGGGCGGTGCGGCCGCCACCCCGAAGGCGTACGGCAGCGCGAACAGGCCGGTCGGCGTGGTGTCGGTGCCCTGGACCCGGGCGTCGCCCTCGGCCAGGCCCTTCGCGCCGAACCTGGCGGGGGCCGAACCCGCCTCGACCCAGTGCCCGGCGCGCAGGTCCCACCAGGTCAGCCGGCCGGTGGTCGCGCCGAGGCCGCTCGCCTCGGCGGTCAGGAGCTGACTTCCGCCGCCGGTACGGGCCATGCGCTCGGGGAGCGGCGTGGCGGGGGCGGGGGTGGCGTGGGCCGGCCCTGCGTGGGTGGGCGTGGCGTGGGCCGGCGCGGCGAGCGGAATCAGCAGGGACGCGAGGAGCAGGGCGGCGATGCGCATGTTCCGGACCGTATGCGCCCGCACCGGGCCCGGCCGCCCGAACCGGCCGCGATTGCTCCGTACGCAGGACCCGGCCTGCCTCAGACGGGATGTGCTGCTCCTCGATGAAGCTCTGCAGGCGTCCGTGTATGCGTTCGTGAGTCTTTCCCACGGGTCGGATTGGGTTCCGGCCCCCGGAGCGCGGCGAGTGGCGGGGTACCCGACGGGAAGCGCATTGACAGAACATACGGAGCATTGCATAGTTATGCCTATCGTCGACATCGCCGCCAGGCGCGACCTTGGGCGGGCGCGATTCGTTGTACGGCCGTCTTCCCGCTCCTCCGCGGCGGGGAGGCGGCGGCACATCCACTTCTGAGGAGCTTGAGCTGTGAGCAGCAACAACGGTGACGTCCGGCTCTGGGGCGCCCGGTTCGCCGACGGTCCCGCCGAGGCGCTGGCGAAGCTGTCCGCCTCGGTCCACTTCGACTGGCGGCTCGCCCCGTACGACATCGCGGGCTCCCGCGCCCACGCCCGCGTGCTCCACACGGCCGGCCTGCTCACCGCCGACGAGCTCCAGCGGATGCTCGCGGGCCTGGACCAGCTGGCGAGCGATGTCGCCGACGGTACGTTCGTCGGCACCATCGCCGACGAGGACTGCCACACCGCCCTGGAGCGCGGCCTCCTGGAGCGCCTCGGCCCCGACCTCGGCGGCAAGCTGCGCGCCGGCCGGTCCCGCAACGACCAGGTCGCCACGCTCTTCCGGATGTACCTGCGCGATCACGCCCGGATCATCGCCGGCCTGATCGCCGAGCTTCAGGACGCCCTGGTCGGCCTCGCCGAGGCGCACCCGGATGTCGCCATGCCGGGCCGCACCCACCTCCAGCACGCGCAGCCGGTCCTCTTCGCTCACCATGTGCTCGCCCACGTCCAGTCGCTCTCGCGGGACGCCGAGCGGCTGCGGCAGTGGGACGAGCGGACCGCGGTGTCGCCGTACGGTTCCGGCGCGCTCGCCGGCTCCTCGCTCGGGCTCGACCCGGAGGCGGTCGCCGCCGACCTCGGCTTCGAGCACGGCTCGGTCGGCAACTCCATCGACGGCACGGCCTCCCGCGACTTCGTCGCCGAGTTCGCCTTCATCACGGCGATGATCGGGGTGAACCTGTCACGGATCGCCGAGGAGATCATCATCTGGAACACGAAGGAGTTCTCCTTCGTCACCCTGCACGACGCGTTCTCGACCGGCTCGTCGATCATGCCGCAGAAGAAGAACCCGGACATCGCCGAGCTCGCGCGCGGCAAGTCGGGCCGCCTCATCGGCAACCTCACCGGCCTGATGGCGACCCTGAAGGCGCTGCCGCTCGCGTACAACCGTGACCTCCAGGAGGACAAGGAGCCGGTCTTTGACTCCTGTGACCAGCTGGAGGTGCTGCTGCCCGCCTTCACCGGGATGATGGCCACCCTCACCGTCAACCGGGAGCGCATGGAGGAGCTTGCCCCGGCCGGCTTCTCGCTCGCCACCGACATCGCCGAATGGCTGGTCAAGCAGGGCGTGCCGTTCCGCGTGGCGCACGAGGTCGCGGGGGAGTGCGTCAAGGAGTGCGAGGCGCACGGCATCGAGCTCGACCAGCTCACCGACGAGCAGTTCGCGAAGATCTCCGCGCATCTGACCCCCGAGGTCCGTACGGTCCTCAACGTCAAGGGCGCGCTCGCCTCCCGCAGCGGCCGTGGTGGCACCGCCCCCTCGGCCGTCGCCGTCCAACTCGCCGAGATCAAGGCCGACTTGGCGGTGCAGCACGCCTGGGCGGCTGCGACGAAGTAGAACCCGCCGCAGCGTGACCCCCTGGCCCTGATGAGACGTTAGTGTCTCACCGGGGCTAGGCTTGTCTCATGACCGTGGACCGAGACCAGGTACTCCGCACCGCCGCCGCCCTCCTCACCCGCAAAGCCACCGCCACCATGGACGAGGTCGCCCGCGCCGCGGGAATCGGCCGGGCCACGCTGCACCGGCACTTCGCCGGGCGTGAGGCCCTCGTCAGAGCGCTGGAAGAACTCGGCATCCGCGAGCTGGAGGCCGCGCTCGACGCCGCCCGTCTGGAGCACGGCGCCGCATCGGACGCGCTGCGCCGCATGGTCGCCGAGGTCGAACCCGTCGCGGGCCTCCTCGCCTTCCTCGTCACCGAGAACCAGCTCTTCGAGGGCGAGCAGCAGCACGAGGGCTGGGCCCGCATCGACGCCCGCGTCTCCACGCTCTTCCGGCGCGGACAGGAGCAGGGCGAGTTCCGCATCGACCTCACCCCCGCCTGGCTCACCGAGGCCCTGTACGGGTTGATCGGCGCCGCGGCCTGGGCCGTACAGGACGGCCGCGTCGCCACCAAGGACTTCCAGTACATGATCGTCGAGTTGCTGCTCGGCGGTGTACGGCGGAGCGTGGAGAAGTGACCGCCACCCAGCACCGCGCGCCCCAGGCCGTCGGCCCGATGGGCCGCTGGCTCGCGCTCGCGGTACTCGTCCTCGCCGTCCTGCTCGTCGCCGTCGACGCGACGGTCCTCGGCCTCGCCACGCCCTTCCTCAGTGAAGACCTGAAGCCGTCCGGCACCCAACTGCTGTGGATCGGTGACGTCTACTCGTTCGTCATCGCCGGACTGCTCGTCTCCATGGGCAGTCTCGGCGACCGCATCGGCCGCAAGAAGCTCCTGCTCTCGGGAGCCGTGGCCTTCGGTGCGGTGTCCGTGCTCAACGCCTACGCGTCGAGCCCCGAGATGATGATCGTGGCCCGGGCGCTGCTCGGCATCGCGGGCGCGACCCTGATGCCGTCCACGCTCGCCCTGATCCGCAACATCTTCCACGACCCCAGGGAGCGCAGCCTCGCCATCGGCATCTGGGGCGCCGCGGCCTCCGCCGGCACGGCGGTCGGGCCGGTCGTCGGCGGATTCCTGCTGGAAAACTTCTGGTGGGGCTCGGTCTTCCTCATCAACCTGCCGGTCATGGCCGTCCTCGTCCTCGTCGGCATCAAGCTGCTGCCCGAATCGCGCGACCCGGACCCGGGGCCCTGGGACCTGCTCAGCGTGGGCCTCTCCCTGGTCGGCGTGGTCGCGGTGGTGTACGCCGTGAAGGAGGCCGCGGTCAACGGGTTCCGCTGGGACATCGCGGTCGCCGCGGTGCTCGGGGTCGCCGCGCTGATCTGGTTCGTACGGCGCCAGCGCACGCTCGCCTCACCGCTCCTGGACATCCGGCTCTTCCACCACCGGGGGTTCTCCGGGGCCGTACTCGCCGACCTGCTGACCATCCTCGGCCTGTCCGGCCTGGTCTTCTTCCTCTCCCAATTCCTCCAACTGGTGCAGCAGCGCTCGCCGTTGGAGGCGGGGCTCATCGAACTGCCGGCGGCGGTGGGAGCGGTGGGTACGGGGCTCGCGGCGGGCACGATCGCCCGGCGGACCTCGGTGCGGGGCGCGGTCGCGGGCGGACTCGCCGCCGTCGGGCTCGCCCTGGCCGCGTGCGTGGTGCTCGGCGCGGACACCGGCTTCCTCTCGCTCGGCATCGCCCTGTTCGTGGGCGGTCTCGGCGCGGGGCTCGCCTTCACGGTGACGGCCGACGTCATCCTGGGCGGCGTGCCCAAGGAGCAGGCCGGTGCGGCGTCGGCGGTCTCCGAGACGGCGTACGAACTCGGCGCGGCCCTCGGTATCGCGCTGCTCGGCTCCGTGGTTACCGGGATCTACCGGGGCTTCCAGGTCCCGGCCGGCGTCCCCGGGGAGATCGCGGCCGAGGCGCACGACTCGCTCGGCGGGGCGGTGGAGGCGGCGGGGCGGCTGCCGTCGGAGCAGGCCCACGCGATGCTTTCCGCTGCGCGGGATGCGTTTACGTCCGGGTTTCAGGTGGCGGCGGGGGTGGGGGCGGTGGTTCTCTTCGCCACGGCTACGGCGGCGTGGTTCCTGCTGCGTGGCCAGCGCCTGGGCGAATCCCCCGAACACTGACCGTCTCGACCCCGGCCCCGCCAGGGGGCGCGGGGAACTGCGCGTTCAGCCTGCCACGGCCTGCGGGCGGCGTGATGGGCTGCGGCCCCGGTGCTGGATGTTCGGGTGCCGGTCGGCGGTGGCTGGTCGCGCAGTTCCCCGCGCCCCTGGGTGGGTTGCTCCTGGCCGCCTGCTGGAACGGCGGGGTCGGGGTGCGGCCCTGGGTGGGTTGCTCCTGGCCGCCTGCTGGAACGGCGGGGTTGGGGTGCGGCCCTGGCTGCGCTGCCGCGAGCCGCTTGCTGGTTCGGCGGGGTGCAGGTGGGGCCTTGGGTGGGTCGCTCCTGGCCGCTTACTGGAACGGCGGGGTTGGGGTGCGGCCCTGGCTGCGCTGCCGCGAGCCGCTTGCTGGATCGGCCGGGTTGGGGCACCCCTGGCGGTGTTGGCGTGAGCCACTCGCTGGGGCGGCGGGGTCAGGCCGCCTTGGCCTTGGTGGCGTACATGTCGACGTACTCCTGGCCGGACAGCCGCATGACCTCGGTCATCACGGAATCCGTGACGGCCCGCAGAACATACCGGTCCCGCCCCATCCCCTCGTACCGCGAGAACTCCATCGGCTCACCGAAGCGAACCGTCACCTTGCCGGGCCGCGGCATCCCCGCACCACCCGGCTGGAGCTTGTCCGTGCCGACCATCGCGAAGGGGACGACCGGCGCGCCCGTCATCAGGGTGAGCCGCGCGACGCCCGTGCGGCCTCGGTACAGGCGGCCATCGGGGGAGCGGGTGCCCTCCGGGTAGATGCCGAACATCCGGCCGTCCTCCAGGATGCGACGACCGGTCATCAGCGCCGCCACACCCCCGTTCGCGCCGTCCCGGTCGACCGGGATCATTCCCACGCCAGTGAAGAACCAGGCCATCAGCCGGCCCTTGAGCCCCTTGCCCGTGACGTACTCGTCCTTCCCGATGAAGGACACCTGCCGGTCGCACACGATGGGCAGCACGATGGAGTCGATGAACGTCACGTGGTTGCCGGCGAGGATGACTGGACCGGTGCCCGGGATGTTCTCGGCGCCTTCCACCTGTGGGCGGAACATCAGGCGCATGATCGGTCCGAGCACTGCCTTGATGAGCGCGAAGCGGGACAACGGGCCCTCCGGGGTCGTCTGGGTGGATGTCGGAAGTCTGTGCAGGTGAGGACGATACTCGCGGCACACGTCTGATCGCACATCGGGTTCACGAAGTGGAAACGCGATATTGACGCTTGTTTCCGCCAGGTTCGGCCCTCCTTGGTCCTCGTGTACCCCTGAAGCATCCCGCTCTTCAGCTCGTTCCGCCTACGCTCGATTTCCCCGCTTTGGCAGGTGCGGGACATGGGCGCGGGAGCTCGGAACGAGCCCGCGCGATTCGACGACCGAGGCGACTGAGGAGTGTTCATGACTGCAGGTGAGCGGATGAGCCCCGGGCGGCGCACCGTGCTGGGAGCGGCGGGCGCGGCCGTGCTCGGCACGGCGGCCACGGGCCTCGCGGGGGCGCCGGCCGTGGCCGCGCAGAACCGGGGCGGCGACCCGTCCGGCTACCGTGACCTGCCCGTCCCGTACGTCATAGGGCACCGCGGCACTGCCGGATACCGGCCCGAGCACACCCTCGGTTCCTACCAGCACGCCCTCGACCTCGGCGCCCACGTCATCGAGCAGGACGTGGTGCCCACCAGGGACGGGCACCTGGTGTGCCGGCACGAGAACGACATCTCGGCCACGACCGACGTCTCCGCGCACCCCCAGTTCGCGTCCCGCAAGACCACCAAGACCATCGACGGGACCGCCGTCACCGGATGGTTCACCGAGGACTTCACCCTCGCCGAGCTGAAGACACTGCGCGCCAAGGAGCGCATCCCGGGCAATCGGCAGCACAACACGCTCTACGACGGCCGCTGGGACGTGCCCACCTTCGAGGAGGTATTGCGCTGGGCCCAGGAGCAGGGCCGCCGCCTCGGCCGCCGGATCTGGCTGCACACCGAGACCAAGCACCCCACCTACTTCCGCGGGATCGGGCTGCCCCTGGAAGACCGGCTCGTCTCCCTGCTTAGCCGCTACGGGCGCCACCGCGCCGACGCCCCGCAGTTCCTGCAGTCCTTCGAGCCCAGCAGCATCCAGCGCCTGACGAAGCTGGTCGACACCCCGTCGGTGGTGCTGCTCTCCAATGCCGGCACCAAGCCCTGGGACTTCGTCGTCAGCGGTGATCCGCGCACCGTGGACGACCTGGTCAAGCCGGCCGGCCTGCGCTGGATCGCCTCGTACGCCCAGGGCATCGGACCCACCCTCGACCTGATCATCCCCAAGGACGCCGACGGGAAGCTGACCCGGCCGACCACCCTCGTACGGGACGCGCACGCGCGCGGGCTGATCCTGCACCCGTACACGATGCGCAACGAGAACACCTTCCTGCCGGCCGAGTACCGGCGCGGCACCGACCCCAACGCCTACGGCGACGCGTTCGGCGCCTTCAGGACGTACTTCGCCACCGGCATCGACGCGGTGTTCTCCGACAACGCCGACACCGCGCTGCTCGCCGCCGACGACTTCCGCACGCGGTGACAGCCACGCAGTGACAGCCACCCAGTGACAGCCACCCCGTGACACCCACCCCGTGACACCCACCCCGTGACACCCACCCCGTACGAGTGACAAGTGCCCGCCGCGGAAACCGGCTTCCGCGGCGGGTGCGTCCCGCCCGGCATGGATCTCGTCACAGAACTCAGCCCGCTCCTCGCCGCCGAGGCCGCCGCGGAGGCCGTCGGTACCGGAGTCGACGCCGCCGACCTCGAACAGGCCGTCTGGCTCAGGCTGTTGGAGCAGCAGCCCGCGGACATGCCGGCCCCGGCGCGCTGGGTGCGCACCGCCGTGCGGGCCGAGGCGCGCCGGGCCCGGTGGCTGCGCCGCCAGGAGAGCCCGTACGCCGGCGAACGCGCGGCCGACCCGGACCCCGGGCCCGAACTCGCCGCCCTCAGCGCCGAACGGCGCCGCGTGCTGCACGCGGCGATCGGCCGCACCCCCGGCAACTGCCCCCGCCTCCTGACCGCCCTGCTCTCACCGCACGATCCCACCTACCGGGAAATCGCAGGGGAGTTGGATATCTCACAGGGCAGCCTGGGGCCGATGCGTTCCCGTTGCCTGGGGTGCTTGCGCAGAATGCTGGCGGCGGAGGTTGCCGCTCCTGAACGCGGGGGAAAGGAGCGGTAGACCATCGGGGACCAGTTGAGCGAGAGGCATGCACACATGGGCATGAGCGTGACCATCTCTGCGGCCGGCGCACAGGATGCCGAGCAGATAATGAAGCTGCAGTACCTGTGCTATCAGAGCGAGGCCGAGCTCTACGGCGACTACTCGATCGAGCCCCTGACCCAGACCCTGGACGACCTGCGGGGCGAACTCTCCACGGGATACGCCCTGGTGGCCAGGCTCGGCGACGAGATCATCGCATCCGTACGCGGCCGGGTGGACGGCTCCGGGACCGGACGCATCGACAAGCTCATCGTGCACCCGCGGATGCAGGGGCACGGGCTGGGCGGACGCCTCCTGGACGCCATCGAGGCCCACTGCGCGGCGCGGCTCGCCGCCAAGCGCTTCCAGCTCTTCACGGGCCACCGCAGCGAGTCGAACCTGCGGCTGTACCGCAGGCACGGTTACGCGACGGTCGCCACCGAGCCGGTGAGCGCGCGCCTGTCCCTGATCACCCTCGAAAAGGACGTGGCGGCCCAGGAGTTCGTCGCGAGCGCGTAGGGGGTGTCTAGCGCTTGTTGCGCCTGAGCCACAGCATGCCGAGGACCGGCAGGATCACCGGGATGAAGAGGTAGTCCATACCGTAGTCCGACCACACCGTGGAGTCGGGGAAGGCGGAGGCGTCCGCCAGGGTCCAGGTCCCGACGACCAGGACGAAGAGGAGCTCCGCCGCGCAGCACATCAGGGCCGCGCGGCGGGCCTTCTCGCCGCCGCGCACCAGCGAGTACGTGATGAAGCCGTACACGCAGGCCGCGATCGCGGACAGGACGTAAGCCAGCGGGGCCCTGCCGAAGTCCGTGATCGTCTGGACGATCGAGCGGGACCCCGCGGCCACGGTGAACACGCCGTAGAACCAGACGAGCACCCGGCCGGGCCCGGAGCCGATCTTCTCGGCCTTCTCGGCGGGCGTGGTGTCAGTGGCGGACTCGGTCACGGTCAGCCTCCCCAGATGTCGTAGAGACGCACTTCGAGCACGGCGAGCACCACGGCGCCCGCGGACACCGTCACCGAGCCCCACTTGGTCCGCTCGGAGAGCGAGAGGAAGCCCGCCGCCGGGACGGCTGCGAACGCTCCGGCCAGATACGCGATGAAGATGGCGACGCCCTGTTCGGGCCGCTCGCCGCGGCCGAGCTGGACGAGCCCGACGACCAGCTGGGTCAGCGCGAGGACGGCGACCACGGCCATGCCGATGAAGTGCCAGTCCTTGGTGGCCTGGTCCCGGTATGCGGCATATCCGCACCAGGCGGCGAGGGCGAGCGCGGCGACGGCGACCGCGACCGTCAGGGCATCGAGCATGGGGTCGAGGGTATTACGGGCCGAAAGGCCCGTTGCGCTCACCCCCACCCCCGCCCGTAGGGTCGGGAGGCCTGGCTCCGGCGGGGCTCGCCGCCGGCCGCGCCCGGCCAGGGCGACCGTGGCCTTGACCACAACGCACCGGGCCGGCGAGCTCGTCGCGGACGGGGTGGTGAAGGGCCTCTCGGCCGTGTCGGCGCAGGCCACGACGGGTGGTGTGGAGAGCACCGCCGCGGAGCGAGACCGTCCGTATGGCAGTCCAGGAGCGTCCGGTATGCGGACAACTCTGATTCGTTCCTGACCGGTTCTGCTTTACTTGCGCCATGACCACGACGAGCAGCCGCACCCTTGCGACCGAGGCGATGATGACGCCCGGTGCTCGTTGTATGTGTCGAATGTGCGCCTTCTGAGGGTCCCCGCCTGAGTCTCGCGCCCCGAAGCGAGACCACGTCGGCCGCGCCCGGTCCCGTACCAGAACCTACGGATCCGGCCTGCCCCGCGCACACCGCGCCCCGGTATTCACCGCAGGGGCCGAGCCGCGCCCCGAACACGTTTGCCCCGTGCCCGGCATACCCCGCGCCGCGCACTCGACAGTGACGGAAATCCTGTGATCACCACAACGGGCCTGACCAAGGTCTACCAGTCGCGCGGACGAGATATCACCGCGCTCGACGGCGTCGACCTGCACGTCCGCGAGGGCGAGGTGTACGGCGTCATCGGCCAGAGCGGCGCCGGCAAGTCCTCTCTCATCCGCTGCGTCAACCTCCTGGAGCGCCCCACCTCCGGCACGGTGAGCGTCGACGGCGTCGACCTCACCGCGCTCGCCGGCCGCGGCCGCCGCGCCGGCAAGGACCTGCGCCGGGCCCGCACCCGCATCGGCATGGTCTTCCAGCACTTCAACCTGCTGTCCTCGCGCACCGTGCAGGACAACATCGAGCTGCCCCTCGAGATCCTCGGCGTCTCCGGCAAGGAGCGCTCCCGCAAGGCCCTCGACCTGCTCGACCTCGTCGGCCTCGCCGACAAGGCGGGCGCCTACCCCGCCCAGCTCTCCGGCGGCCAGAAGCAGCGCGTCGGCATCGCCCGCGCCCTGGCCGGCGACCCCAAGGTGCTGCTCTCCGACGAGGCCACCAGCGCCCTCGACCCCGAGACCACCCGCTCGATCCTCCAGCTCCTGCGCGACCTCAACCAGCAGCTCGGCCTCACCGTGCTGCTCATCACGCACGAGATGGACGTCGTCAAGACGGTCTGCGACTCCGCGGCGCTGATGCGCCGGGGCCGCGTCATCGAGTCCGGCACGGTGAGCGACCTGCTCGCCACCCCCGGCTCCGAGCTCGCCGCCGAGCTGTTCCCGGTGACCGGCGGGGCCACCAGCCCCGAGCACACCGTCATCGACGTCACGTTCCACGGCGACGCGGCCACCCAGCCGGTCATCTCCCAGCTGTCGCGGACGTACAACATCGACATCTCGATCCTCGGCGCCGCGATGGACACCGTCGCCGGCAAGCAGATCGGCCGGATGCGGATCGAACTGCCAGGACGCTACGAGGAGAACGTCGTCCCCGTCGGCTTCCTGCGCGAGCAGGGCCTCCAGGTGGACGTCGTCGACGACAGCCCCACCGACGACAGCGCCGCGGGCGACGGCCAGGCGCTCGACCTGGCGAAGGAAGGTGCCAAGTGAGCTGGTCCGAGATGCAGCCGCTGCTGTCGCAGGGCACGTACGACAGTCTCTACATGGTGCTCTGGGCGACCGTCGTCACCATCGGGATCGGGCTGCCGCTCGGCGTGCTGCTCGTCCTCACCGACAAGGGCGGCCTGCTCCAGAACCGTCCGGTGAACAAGGTCGTCGGCGTGATCGTGAACATCGGCCGGTCGCTGCCGTTCATCATCCTGCTGATCGCCCTCATCCCCTTCACCACGTGGGCCGTCGGCACCTTCATCGGCCCCAGCGCCATGATCGTGCCGCTCTCCATCGGTGCCATCCCGTTCTTCGCGCGCCTCGTGGAGACGGCCGTGCGCGAGGTCGACCACGGGCTCGTCGAGGCCGTCCAGTCCATGGGCGGCAACATCCCCACCCTCGTGTGGAAGGTGCTGCTCCCGCAGGCGCTGCCCTCGCTGATCTCCGCGATGACCACCACCGTGATCACCCTGGTCGGCTACTCCGCGCTTGCCGGCGCGGTCGGCGGCGGCGGCCTCGGCTCGGTCGCCATCACCTACGGCTACCAGCGCTTCGAGACCACCTTCATGCTCATCACGGTCGCCGTCCTGATCGTGATCGTCACCGTGATCCAGCTGCTCGGCGACGGCGTCGTACGCCTGCTCGCCCGCCGCGGCCGGACCTCCTGAACCTTCCTCCCCCCCAGCCCGTACTCCTTGTCCGGGCGTCCCACCGCACCACCGGAAAGAGGCACTTTTCGTGCGTAAGAACACCAAGATCACCGCTGCTGCCGTCGTCACCGCCGCGCTCGCCGTCGGCCTCACCGCCTGTGGCTCGTCCTCCGACCCCAAGCCCGCGGGCGCCAAGGCCGACGAGTCCAAGGCGCTCGTCGTCGCCGCGTCCCCGACGCCGCACGCCGACATCCTCAAGTTCGTCAAGGACAACCTGGCGGCCAAGGCCGGACTCAAGCTGGAGGTGAAGGAGTTCACCGACTACGTCCTGCCCAACACCGCCACCGAGCAGGGCCAGGTCGACGCCAACTTCTTCCAGCACAAGCCCTACCTCGACGACTTCAACAAGAAGAACGGCACCCACATCGTGCCCGTCGTCAACGTGGAGCTGGAGCCGCTCGGCGTCTACTCGCACAAGGTGAAGTCGCTCAAGGACCTCACGCCCGGCCAGACCGTCGCCGTTCCCAACGACACCACCAACGAGGGCCGCGCGCTCCAACTGCTCGCCGCCAACGGCGTGATCACCCTGAAGGACGGCGCCGGCTCCGGCGCCAAGCTCTCCGACATCAAGGACAGCAAGGGCCTGAAGTTCAAGGAGCTGGAGGCCGCCACGCTGCCCCGCGCCCTGAACGACGTCGACGCCGCCGTCATCAACGGCAACTACGCCATCGAGGCGAACCTCAAGCCCTCCAAGGACGCCCTCGCCCTGGAGAAGGCCGACAACAACCCCTACGCCAACTTCCTCGCCGTCAAGCAGGGCAACGAGAACGACCCGCGCGTCCAGAAGCTCGCCAAGCTCCTGAACTCCGACGAGGTCAAGAAGTTCATCACCGACAAGTACGCGGGCTCCGTCGTCCCGGCCTTCGGCCCTGCCAAGTAGCCCTGCCCGTACGGCAGGACGAAGGTCCCGGACACCCCGCCAGGGGTCCGGGACCTTCGTCGCTACGGCCACCCGGCCATGCGCGCCGACGGCCCGATGCTGCATGCTGTGTCTTTACGGTCCTCACAGGTTGACGGGCCACGCGGCCCCCGGGCCGGCGCGGTCCCCAAGGCGGTCCACGGCATGGAGCGGCACATGACTACCCACCTTCCGGTGTTCCCGGACATCTCCATCAGCACGGACCGCCTCGTGCTGCGCCCCTTCGAGGACGCCGACACCCCCGCGCTCATCGAGATGATGAACGACGAACAGGTCGTCGCCTGGACCGGGGTGCCCCACCCCTACACCGCGCGCGACGCCGACGACTGGGTCCGCCACATCGCCCCGCGCGAGCGCACCGAGGGCCGAGGAATCGTTCTGGCGGTCACCGAGTTCCTCACTCAGCGCCTCGTCGGCATCGTCCACCTGCAGAAGACCAACTGGCGCACCCTGGCCACCGAGGTCGGCTACGTCGTGGCGCCCTGGGCGCGCGGCGAGGGATACGCCACCGAAGCCGTGCTCGCCGCCGCCCAATGGCTCTTCCGCGACCAGCGGTTCGAGCGGCTCGAACTGCGCACCGCAGCCGACAACACCGCATCCCAGCAAGTCGCGCAGAAGATCGGCTGCATCAGCGAGGGTGTGCTGCGCAACGCGTGGATAGCGCGTACGCAGACGGAGGACGGCGGCTGGACGGACATCCGCACCGACCTCATCGTGTGGAGCCTGCTCCCGGAGGACCTCGACGGCGTCGCCGACCAGCTCGCGGACGCCGGATACGCCTCCTACACCGACTGGAACTGACCGCAGGGCGACGGCCCGAACGGAAATCCGGAGCTACCCTCAAGTCCGTACCCGGCACCGCACACCCGCCGCCCGACCTGTCCTGCCTCACCACCCTGGAGTCTGACGAAGATGGCCGACCGCGTCACGGTGATCGGCTGGGACGGCTCGCCCCTCACCCCCGCGGCCACCTCCGCGCTCTCCGCGGCCACCCTGGTGGCGGGCGCCGCCCACCACCTCGCGCTCCCCGAGGTGCCGGCCGGCGCCGAGCGCATCCGGCTCGGCAGCGTCAGCCTGGCCGCCCGGCGCATCGCAGGACACCGCGGCAGCGCGGTCGTCCTCGCCGACGGTGACCCCGGGTTCTTCGGCGTCGTCCGCACCCTCAGGGACCCCGAGCACGGCCTCGAAGTCGAAGTGGTGCCCGCCGTCTCCGCCGTCGCCGGGGCCTTCGCCCGGGCCGGGATGCCCTGGGACGACGCCCAGCTCGTCGTCGCCCACCCCCGCACCCTGCGCCGCGCCGTCAACGTCTGCCGCGCCCACCCCAAGGTCGGCGTCCTCACCTCGCCGGGTGCCGGACCCGCCGAACTCGCGCTGCTCCTCGAAGGGGTGCACCGCACCTTCGTCATCTGCGAGGAGCTGGGCAGCGACCGCGAACAGGTCACCGTCCTCACCTCCGAGAACGCCGCCGACCACGCCTGGCGCGACCCCAACGTCGTCATCGTCCTCGGCGGCGGCCCGTCGGGCGAAGGCGAGGGCTGGCTCGCCGGGCCCGCCCCCGGCTACCCCTCGGCGCCGCGCGGCTGGGCGCTGCCCGCCCGCGAGTACGGCGCCGGACTCGGATCCGGGGAGTCGGTGGAGCTGCGCGCCGCCCAACTCGCCCGGCTCGGGCCGCGCGTCGGCGACCTCGTCTGGGACATCGGCTGCGGCAGCGGCGCGCTCTCCGTGGAGGCGGCCCGCTTTGGCGCCGCCGTGATCGCCGTCGACGACGGCGCCGAGGCATGCGCGCGCACCGAGTCCACCGCGCGCCGCTTCGGCGTACAGCTCCAGGTCGTCCGCGGCAAGGCCCCGCACATCCTGGAGTCGCTGCCCGAACCCGACGTCGTCCGCGTCGGAGGCGGCGGCGCGGCGGTCGTCGAGGCGTGCGCCGATCGCAGGCCGGAGCGCATCGTGACGCACGCGTCCACCCGGGACGAGG
This sequence comes from Streptomyces sp. NPDC048361, assembly GCF_040651795.1. Classification (NCBI taxonomy): domain Bacteria; kingdom Bacillati; phylum Actinomycetota; class Actinomycetes; order Kitasatosporales; family Streptomycetaceae; genus Streptomyces; species Streptomyces sp. NPDC048361. The sequence goes on along the minus strand of NZ_JBEZKW010000020.1, from coordinate 4,203 downwards.
CGGAGGCCGTGGGAGCCGTTCTGAGCGCCGGCGGATACGACGTCGAGTGCGCGCTCCTCCAATCGGTCGACCTCGACACGAGCGCCTGGTCGGAGCGCGAACGCTCGGTCGCCTTCCTGCTTTCCGGAAGGCGGAAAGAAAGATCCCTGTGACTCCTCCGGCGCGTCGCGGAGGGTAGGCTGGCCGATCGTTGTACCGCCCCCGGCCGTTCGGAGCTCCGCTCGCCAAGGGCCGGACGAGGGAACCGCTTTGGGACCCTTCGGCGGTACGGCACAACCGGGGGACGCGCAACGTGGCGCAGCCCACACGGTCCGTGGCCGAGACTGACCGCCACGGCGGCGAAGGCCCGCGACAATGCATGGTGTCGTTGACGCCCGCGGGCCGTTCGCGACCGCGCGGCGCATACGTACTGAGCGCTGGGTGCCGCACATGCCGAGCGTGTGCGGCCCCGGGCCGCAGGCCGAAGGAGCACTACAGATGGGCGAGGGGTACGCATGACTGACACCGGCCAGGTCCCGGGCGAGGGACTGCCGGAGAACGCAGGCATGGTGGAACAGCCGGGCGTCCCCGCTCCCGGCGCCTACACCTTCCTCGATCCCGCAGACAGCTCGGCGAACCCCGTGGACGACGACGACCTGCTCCTGATGCCGGGCGCCCAGGGCGCCTGGATCGACCCGCAGTCCGCGGCGGTCCCCGTCGCCGCACCGCCCGCACCCGGCCCGGCCGCGGAACCCGGCGCGCACGAGACCGGTGGCCGGGACACGGGCTCCGTCGACCTCGGCGGTGCCCGCACCACGCAGGCCCCCGCGAGCGCCACCCCGCCGCCGTCCCGCCGCCCGCTCCACCTCGGCCCGCAGGTGCCGGACGCCTCCGCCGGTGTCGTACGGTCCCTCGCCGACCGGGGCCCGGCCGGCGCGCCCGTGAACGCGATGCCCGCCCGCACCCAGGGGCCGCCCACCGCAGGCCCCGAATACCTGGACGTTCCGCGCGAGGGAGCCGCGACGCAGCCCCCGGCACCCCAGCTCGCGGAGATGCAGCCGGGGGGTGGCATGGCATGGACGCCTCAGCAGCGCTCCGCGCCCCACGAGTCCCTCAACATGCCCATGCCCCCGGTGGAAACACCGGCTGCAGAACCCGCTGCAGAATCCGCCGCAGAACCCGCTGCAGAAACGGTCGTCCCCGAGGACTTCGCGGCCCACGCGGCGGTACCGGGCGCACAGCCCCACACCGCCGGACAGCCGGCCCCGCAGATGGCACAGGCCGGTGCACGGCCAGTGCTGCTCGTGGACCAGCTCGTCGCCCAGCAGGCGATGCAGCAGGGCGCTTCAGCGATGCATCAGGGCGCTTCGCAGACGCCGCAGCAGGGCAGCCTGCCCCAGGCGCCGGGCCAGTTCGTGCCTGTGGAGGGCTCGGTTCCGACCGGCCCCCACCTCGCGCCCGCCCCGGCGCAGGCCGCGCCCGTGCCGCACATGCCCGCGCCCGGAGCCGAGGACGTACTGCCGACGCCCGAGCCGGTCGCCGCGGAGCCCGTCGCCGCGGAGCCTGCCGTCGCCGCCGTGCGGCCCGAGCCGGTGGTGCCGACCGAGCCCGAGGGGCCGAGCGCCGTCGAGGCGGTGGCGCCCGAGGAGCTCGTGACCGGCCCTGCGGCCGCCGACCCCGCGTCCGCCGAGGCCGCTGTCGCCGAGCCCCTCGCCACCGAACCGCCCACCACGGAGCCGGCCCCGGCCGCGCAGGCGACCGCCGACGCCGCGCCTGCCGCCGCCGGGCCCGTGGTGCCCGAGCAGGTCGTAGTCGAGCAGGCCGTGCCGGAGCAGGCAGTAGCTGAGCAGACCGTGCCCGAGCAGGTCGTGGCCGAAGCCGGGACGCCCGAGCAGGTCGTAGCCGGGGCAACCGCGCCCGTCCCCGCCGAGCCGCTCCCTGTCGAGCCGGCCGTGGCCGAGCCCGTGGCCGAAGAGGCTCCGGCCGCGCCGCAGCCCGTGACTGCCGAGCCCGTGCAGGTGGCCGCGCCCGGGGCGGAGCCCGTCGTGGTCGCCCCGGACCAGGCGCCCACGCATGGAGCCGTCCCGCTGCAGCAGGCCCCCGTCGAGGAGCAGACGCCCCAGCAGCCCGGCGCGGCGGAGCCCGCCGCCGAGGCGCCGGCCGCCCCCGAGCCGGTCCAGGTGCCCGAGCCCGTCCTCGTACCGCAGCAGGACCAGCCGAGCACGGCCGGGGCCCCGGCCGCCGGCCCGGCGGCGCAGGCTCCCGAGGCCCCCGCCGCACCCGAAGCGGTCCTCGCGCCTCAGGCCGCCCCGGCCGAAGCGGGCGCACCCGTCGCCGAACCGGCCGCGCCCCAGGAGCAGGACGCCATCGACACGGCGCCGGCCGCGCAGGCCACGGAGGCCGAAGAGCTCATGGACGTCGTCGACATCCCCGAGCAGGCGCCCGCCGCCCCCGGGTACGACGACGCCGAGCGCGAGGCCGTGCTGCGCGTCATGCGCGAGCGCCGCGACATCCGCAACGGCTTCCGCTCCGACCCCATCCCGCACGAGGTGCTGCTGCGCGTCCTGGAGGCGGCCCACACCGCGCCCTCCGTCGGGCACTCGCAGCCCTGGGACTTCGTGGTGATCCGGTCCGCCGAGACCCGCCGCACCATGCACGAACTCGCCCAGCGCCAGCGCGAGGCGTACGCCAAGTCGCTGCCCAAGGGCCGGGCCAAGCAGTTCAAGGAACTGAAGATCGAGGCCATCCTCGAAACGCCGGTCAACATCGTGGTCACCGCCGACCCCACGCGCGGCGGCCGGCACACCCTCGGCCGCTACACGCAGCCGCAGATGGCCCCGTACTCCTCCGCGCTCGCCGTGGAGAACCTGTGGCTCGCCGCCCGCGCCGAAGGCCTCGGTGTCGGCTGGGTCTCCTTCTTCGACGAGCGCGAGATGGTCCGCGCCCTCGGCCTGCCCGAGCACCTCGAAGTCGTCGCCTACCTGTGCGTCGGTTACGTCGACGAGTTCCCCGACGAGCCCGAGCTGATGCAGGCGGGCTGGTCCAAGCGCCGTCCGCTGTCCTGGGTCGTCCACGAGGAGACGTACGGCCGCCGCGCGCTGCCGGGCGAGGACCCGCACGACCTGCTCCAGGAGACCGTCTCGGGCATCCGCCCCCTCGACGCGAAGGCGCTCGGCGAGGCGTGGGAGCGGCAGAAGCGGATGACCAAGCCCGCGGGCGCGCTCGGCATGCTGGAGATCATCTCCGCGCAGCTGTCCGGTCTCTCGCGCAAGTGCCCGCCGCCGATCCCGGAGCCGGCCGCCGTCGCGATCTTCGCCGGCGATCACGGCGTCCACGCCCAGGGCGTCACCCCCTGGCCGCAGGAAGTCACCGGCCAGATGGTCGCCAACTTCCTCGGCGGCGGCGCGGTCTGCAACGCCTTCGCCAACCAGGTCGGCGCCGAGGTCTGCGTCATCGACGTGGGCGTCGCCTCCGAACTCCCCGCCACCCCCGGCCTGTTGCCCCGCAAGGTGCGGGCCGGCACCGCCGACATGACGACCGGTCCTGCGATGACCCGTGAGGAAGCCGTCGCCGCCATCGAGGTCGGCATCGAGACCGCCCGCGACCTGGTGGCCGCCGGTAACAAGGCGCTCCTGACGGGCGAGATGGGCATCGCCAACACCACCGTGTCGGCCGCCCTCATCTCCCTCTACACGGGCGTCGACCCGGTCGAGGTCACCGGCCGCGGCACCGGCATCAACGACGAGACGCACGCCCGCAAGGTCGACGTCGTACGCCGCGCCCTCGAACTGCACCAGCCGGATCCGGCCGACCCCATCGGCGTGCTCGCCGCGATCGGCGGCCTGGAACACGCCGCTCTGGTCGGCTTCCTGCTCGGCGGCGCGTCGCTGCGTACGCCGGTGATCCTCGACGGCGTCAGCACCGGAGCGGCCGCCCTGGTCGCCCGCGCGATCGCCCCCGAGGTGCTCTCCGCGTGCATCGCCGGTCACCGCAGCGCCGAACCCGGCCACGCGGCAGCCCTCAACAAGCTGGGCCTGCGCCCCCTGGTCGACCTCGACCTCCGCCTCGGCGAGGGGACCGGCGCGCTGCTCGCCCTGCCGGTGGTGCAGAGCGTGGCCCGTGCCATGCACGAGGTCGCCACGTTCGACTCGGCGGGCGTCACCGAGAAGTAGTCCGTACGCACGAGCGGGGGCCGGCAGCGCCTGGTTCGCGCGGGAGAGGATC
>NZ_JBEZKW010000019.1:5883-121450 GCF_040651795.1 Streptomyces sp. NPDC048361 | reverse complement strand
GGCCTCGCCGTGATGGCGGTCGCGGGGATCGTCGAACGCCGACGTGCCTCGACGCTCACCCCCGACGCGCCCGCAGCCGTACCCGCGCCCGCCGCCATCGAGCACGCGGAGCCCACCTCGCCCTGGCAGCCGACCTCGGCGCCGGAGATCGAGGCGTTCTCCTTGAACAGCATGCCGATCGCGCCGGCCGAGAGCAGGAAGCGGACGATGCCGTCCTCATCCGCGCCGGGCACGAAGTTCATGTAGTAGTGCAGGACCGCCGGGATGATGCCGGCCGCGCCGTTGGTGGGCGCGGTCACGACCCGGCCGCCCGCCGCGTTCTCCTCGTTGACCGCCATCGCGTACAGCGTCGCCCACTCCATGGCGTGGGCCTCGGGGTTGCCCTCGACGCGCAGCTGCCGGGCGATGGTCGCGGCGCGGCGGCGGACCTTGAGTCCACCGGGCAGGATGCCCTCACGCGACATGCCGCGCGAGACACAGGCCTGCATGACGCGCCAGATGTCGAGAAGACCCGAGCGGATCTCGTCCTCGGTGCGCCACGCCTTCTCGTTCTCCAGCATCAGCGCGGAGATGGACAGGCCGGTCTCCTGCGCGAGCCGCAGCAGTTCGTCGCCGGTGCGGAAGGGGTGCTTGAGGACGGTGTCGTCCGGCACGATCGGGTTGTCGCCCGCCACGGCGTCCTCGTCGACCACGAAGCCGCCGCCGACCGAGTAGTACGTCTTCTCCAGGATCAGCTCGCCGTCGACGTCGTACGCGAAGACCGTCATGCCGTTGGCGTGGTACGGCAGCGCCTTGCGGCGGTGCAGGACCAGGTCGTCGTCGTAGGAGAAGGCGATCTCGTGCATGCCGAGGACGTTGAGCCGGCCCGATTCCTTGATGCGCTCCACCCGGGCGTCGGCACTCTCCACGTCGACGGTGCGCGGCGAATCGCCCTCAAGGCCGAGCAGGACCGCCTTCGGGGTGCCGTGGCCGTGGCCGGTCGCGCCGAGCGAACCGTACAGCTCGGCCCGTATCCGCGAGGTGTGCGCGATCAGGCCCTCGTTCTTCAGCCGTGCGGCGAACATCCGGGCCGCCCGCATCGGGCCGACGGTGTGTGAGCTGGACGGGCCGATGCCGATCGAGAACAGGTCGAAGACCGAGATGGCCACGGGGGACTCCTTGTGGGGGTTGGTAGACGCCGTTGTCTGCCGGGGTATCGCAGAGCAAAGCTGGCACAGCATGGGACGGGGCACCGCATGGGACGGGGCACCGCGCTCACTACCCAGTGTGCGCGGTGCCCCGGGGCTCCGTACGGAATGAACCGAGAACGAAAGCGTACGAAACTACTTCAGGCCGGGGTACAGCGGGTGCTTGGCGGCCAGAGCGGACACCCGGGCCGACAGCGCGTCCTTGTCGAACTCCGGCTTCAGGGCCTCGGCGATGATGTCGGCGACCTCGCGGAAGTCGTCCGCACCGAAACCGCGGGTGGCCAGCGCCGGGGTGCCGATGCGCAGACCGGAGGTCACCATCGGCGGCCGCGGGTCGTTGGGGATGGCGTTCCGGTTGACCGTGATGCCGACCTCGTGGAGACGGTCCTCGGCCTGCTGGCCGTCGAGCTCCGAGTTGCGCAGGTCCACCAGGACCAGGTGCACATCGGTGCCGCCGGTCAGGACGTCGACGCCGACGGCCTTCACGTCGTCCTGGACCAGGCGCTCGGCCAGGATCCGGGCGCCGTCCAGGGTGCGCTGCTGGCGCTCCTTGAACTCGGACGACGCCGCGACCTTGAAGGACACCGCCTTCGCCGCGATGACGTGCTCCAGGGGACCACCCTGCTGACCCGGGAAGACCGCCGAGTTGATCTTCTTGGCGAGCTCCTGCGTCGACAGGATGACACCGCCGCGCGGACCGCCGAGGGTCTTGTGCGTGGTGGTGGTCACGACGTGGGCGTGCGGCACGGGGTTGGGGTGCAGACCCGCGGCGACCAGACCCGCGAAGTGGGCCATGTCGACCATCAGGTACGCGCCGACCTCGTCCGCGATCCGGCGGAACGCGGCGAAGTCCAGCTGGCGCGGGTAGGCGGACCAGCCGGCCACGATCAGCTGCGGCTTGGACTCCTTGGCGAGGCGCTCGACCTCGGCCATGTCGACCTCGCCGGTCTCGTCGACGTGGTACGGGACCACGTTGTAGAGCTTGCCGGAGAAGTTGATCTTCATGCCGTGGGTCAGGTGACCGCCGTGGGCCAGGTTGAGACCCATGATCGTGTCGCCCGGCTTGAGCAGCGCGAACATCGCGGCCGCGTTGGCCTGTGCGCCCGAGTGGGGCTGCACGTTGGCGGCCTCGGCGCCGAACAGCGCCTTGACGCGGTCGATCGCGATCTGCTCGACCACGTCGACGTGCTCACAGCCGCCGTAGTAGCGGCGGCCCGGGTAGCCCTCGGCGTACTTATTGGTGAGGACCGAGCCCTGGGCCTCCATGACCGCGACCGGAGCGAAGTTCTCCGACGCGATCATTTCGAGGGTGGACTGCTGACGGTGGAGCTCGGCGTCGACGGCGGCGGCGACGTCCGGGTCCAGCTCGTGGAGGGGCTGGTTCAGAAGCGACATCAGACGATCCCTGTATCCCTGGTGGTCTAGGTCAGCTGGCGAAGTCGGTGTACTCGTCGGCGGAGAGCAGGTCGCCCGGCTCGTCCGTGACCTTCACCTTGAAGAGCCAACCGCCCTCGAACGGGGCCGAGTTGACCAGCGAAGGGTCGTCCACGACGTCCTGGTTGGCCTCGACGACCTCACCGGTGACCGGGGAGTACAGGTCGCTGACCGACTTGGTGGACTCCAGCTCGCCGCAGGTCTCGCCCGCGGTCACCGTGTCACCCACCTCCGGGAGCTGTACGTACACGACGTCACCGAGCGCGTTGGCCGCGTGCTCCGTGATGCCGACCGTCGAGACGCCGTTCTCGGCGTTCGACAGCCACTCGTGCTCCTTGCTGTAGCGCAGCTGCTGGGGGTTGCTCATGACCTGAATTCTCCTGTACGCGGGGGAGTGCTGCTGACGGGGTCTCGTCGAGTGTCTCGGACGGCGAGACGAGAAGGGGGAGGGCAGAGGGAGGCGCGAGTCACTTCTGACGCTTGTAGAAGGGCAGCGCGACGACCTCGTACGGCTCGTGCGTGCCGCGGATGTCGATGCCGACGCCCGCCGTGCCGGGCGCGGCGAGCGCGGCGTCCACGTAGGCGATGGCGATCGGCTTGCCCAGCGTCGGGGACGGGGCGCCCGAGGTGACCTCGCCGACGGCCTCGCCACCCGCCACCACGGCGAACCCGGCGCGCGGCACCCGGCGGCCCTCGGCGATCAGGCCGACCAGCTTGCGCGGCGGGTTGGTCTCCGCCTTCTTCGCGGCGGCCTCCAGGGCCGTACGGCCCACGAAGTCGCCGTCCTTCTCGAACTTCACGACCCGGCCGAGACCGGCGTCGAAGGGCGTGAGCGCGGTGGTCAGCTCATGCCCGTACAGCGGCATGCCCGCCTCCAGGCGCAGGGTGTCGCGGCAGGACAGGCCGCACGGCACCAGGCCCGCGTCCTTGCCCGCCTCGGTCAGTGCGCGCCACAGCTGCTCGGCGTGCTCGGGCGCCACGAACAGCTCGAAGCCGTCCTCGCCGGTGTAGCCGGTGCGGGCGATGAGCGCGGGCACGCCGGCGACGGTGCCGGGCAGACCGGCGTAGTACTTCAGGTTGTCGAGGTCGGCGTCCGTGACGGACTTCACGATGCCGGGGGACTCGGGGCCCTGCACGGCGATCAGCGCGTAGGCGTCGCGGTCGTCGCGCACCTCGGCGCCCTCGAAGCCGGCCGCGCGCTCGGTGATCGCGTCGAGCACGATCTGCGCGTTGCCCGCGTTGGCGACGACCATGTACTCGTCCTCGCCCAGGCGGTAGACGATCAGGTCGTCGACGATCCCGCCGTCCTCCTGGCAGATCATCGTGTACCGGGCGCGGCCCACGCCGATGGTGGCGATGTTGCCGACGAGCGCGTAGTTCAGCGCCTTCATCGCGTCGGGCCCGGTGACGGTGATCTCGCCCATGTGGGAGAGGTCGAAGATGCCGGCGCGGGTCCGTACGGCGTTGTGCTCGTCGCGCTCGCTCCCGTACCGCAGCGGCATGTCCCAGCCCGCGAAGTCGGTCATCGTGGCGCCCAGCGATCGATGCAGGGCATCGAGGGAGGTGAGGCGGGGGGCGTTGCTCATGGATGGTGCTCCAAGGTCCCGGGGCATGACGGTCGAGGACATCCTCCCCATCTGTCATCGGAACCTGAGAGGTTCACCGGCGCGCGCTGCGCGGCACGGCTTGCACCTTGGGTGGGACCGCCCGGCAGGGGACGGCCCGCTTTTCAGATCTGCCTCACCCGCGCGGTACGGGGCCTGAGAGATTCAAGGGAGGAACTTGCTCCTTCGGCGCCCCAGCTCACTGCTGCTGAGGACTCTCCCGCGCGGATTCGAACGGCCTGTATGGAGTTGGCGCGCACATCATTGCACGGCCACCGGAAGCGGCACATCGCCGGTGAGCTATTACTCACTCTTTACACTCCGGGGGCAAGGGACGCGGAAGCAACAGGGGGGAGTGCCATGACGGCGGGACGCGAGAGTGGTCAGGTGCGGGAGGTGTCCGCACCGGACGGCCCCGGCCGGGCGGTGCCGGCGCCACGCGCGGTGCCGGAGCCATGCGGGGTGCCGGAGCCATGCGGGGTACGGGAGCCATGCGGGGTGCCGGTGCGCGAGGGGGGCGCGGCGCGCGACCCGCAGGTGGCACGCGAAGCGGCTGGTGAGGCCGGCGCCGGGGGCGGGGCGGTACGGGATCTGCGCGGGCGGCCCGAGCTCACCCCGCCGGAGCTGCTCTTCGACGCGGGGGACGTCGTCGTGGTGTCGGGCCTGCCCGGAAGCGGCAAGACCACCCTGATGCGCCGCACCGTCACCGACCGCCACATCGACTCCCAGGACACCCGGCTCGCCTGGCAGCGCCGGCTGCCCAAGATCCCGTACGCCCTCTACCGCCCGCTCACCCGCACCGCGCACTTCGTCAGGACGTGGTGGGCGCTGCGCTCCGGTGACAGCCTCGTCGTCCATGACTGCGGTACGCAGGCGTGGGTGCGGCACTGGCTGGGCCGGGGCGCCCGGCGCAGGGGACGGGCGCTGCGTCTGGTCGTGCTCGACGTGCCGGCCGGCACCGCCCTCGAAGGCCAGGCCGCCCGGGGCCGCTGGGTCTCCGCGTACGCCTTCGCCCGGCACCGCGGTGCGGCCCGCCGCCTCATCGCCCAGGTGGAGGCCGGCCGGCTGCCCACCGGCTGCGCGACCGCCGTCCTGCTCGACCGGGAGTCCGCCTGCGTGGTGCGGCGGATCGGTTTCGCGCAGTAGCGCCGGGTGGTGTGCGCGTGGCCCTCTCGTCGCGGCTTTCCCGCCGCCGCGGGTACGGCGTTAGGGTCGTGGGGTACGGCCGTGCGGGCCGGCGGACCGTCGGGGGAGAGCCGGCAGGCAGCAGGGGGAGAAGGACAGCACACATGAACTTTCCGGAGCAGGCGTTCGCGCATCCGCTCGGCGGCGGAGGCTGGCCGGGCAACGAACTCGAGGAGGCGCTGGCCGCGGCCCTCGGGCAGCCCGACGCGGGCCCGCGGCTGATAGAGGTGCTCGGCCGCAACGCGGTCTGGGTGCCGCTGCCCAACGGCGGCAGCCAGCAGAGCACCGACCTCGATCTGCCCACGATGGAGCTCGACGGCGCCCCCTACGTCCCCGTCTACAGCTCCGAGCAGCAGTTCCTCCAGTGCGTCGGCGCCCGTATGTCGTTCGCGGTGGCGCCGGCCGTCGAGTTCGCCCGCGGGCTGCCGCCGCAGCTCGGCATCGTGGTCAACCCCGAGGGCGCCGTCGGGATGCCGCTGCCCCCGCCGGCCGTGGCCGAGCTGTGCCGTACCGGGCGTACCGCACTCGACGGACCCGCGTCCGGCGCCCGGGTACGCCTCTTCGAGCCCGACTGGCAGGAGGACCCGGTCGACTTTCTGAACGCCGCGGCCACCGAGTTCGACGCGACCGGCGTGGTGCTCAGCGCCCGCCGCGCGCTCGCCTCCATCGAAGGTGAGTCGCCCACCCTCTTCATCGGCGTGGAGTTCTCCACCTGGGACGGCGCGGGCCGCAACGCCCCGATGGAGGCGCTCGGTCGCGCGATGGAGCGGGTCCCGGTCGGCTGGCCGGTCCATCTGGTGCTGCTCGACGTGACGCAGGATCCCGTCGCCACCTGGATGCGCGACCGCGTACGCCCCTTCTACGCCCGGGCCCAGTAGCGGACGACGGGTACGTCGCGGCCGGCCTTCGCAGGCCATGGCGATGTCAGTACCGCGGCTTAACCTGGTTTCATGACCCTTGCAGCCCCGCAGCCGCACGCGTGTGCCCGGGGCGGCGGGGCGGCGCAGGCGTCGGCACGGTGGATCGAAGAGGGGCGGAACCCAGGGTGAGCGCGTCAGGCACCGCGGCGGCCGGACAGGTCGAGCACATGCTGCGCCAGGTGACGCCCGGGCGCTACGACCTGTACGAGGCGCTGCTCCACGCCCTCGCCGATCCCGCATCCGGCCGGCTCTGGATGCTGCTGTGGAACGGCCGGCCGGGCTCGCCGGACGCGCAGTACGGAAACATGGAGGTCGACGGCGTCGCGTACGCGCCCTGCGTGACCTCCCCGCAGGAGCTCTCGGCCAGCGGCTGGAACCGCGCGCACGACGTGGCGGGCGCCCTCGACGTCGCCCGCGCCCTCTACCCCGACCGGTACGGCATCTGGCTCAATCCGCACGCACCCGGCGGCGGCATCGGCATCCCCTGGACCGATCTGCGGCGGATCGCCACCGGCCTCGACCGGATGCCCGCCGGCCCGCTCGGCCTCGGCGAACCGGCGGTCGAGGTCCCGCAGTTCTACGCCCTGCTCGCACAGAACGCGCACCGCACCCCGGTCGTCCGCTCGCTGCGCCGCGCCTGGGTGCGGCCCGCGCTCGGCGCGCCCTACCTCGCCATCGGTCTCGATCTCTACGACACCGGCGCCCAGTCGGTCGAGGCGGTGCGGGCGATGATGCAGCAGTCCGTCGCGGCCGTGCCCGACGGGCTCGCGGTCTCCACGGTGGCGATGTCCGACGGTTACGACCCGGTCGCCATGTGGCTGAAAGCCAACGCACGGCCGTTCTACGACCGTGGCGCCCAAGCCGGCCCCGCACCCGACGCGTCCGGGTACGGCTACCCGCCGCCCGCGCCCCGCGCGTACTGATCCTGCTCCGTTCCGCTCCACCACCCCTGCGGGCGGCCGCCGAACCAGCACAAAGCCCCTCAACTTCCTCTGCGCGCAACGTGAATGTCCGTTCTGGTGGGGGGAAGGGTGCAATGGCCCCCCGCGTCGCATGCGCCCCAACTTCCGCGTGTCCGCCCCCCGTTCATCTGCGTCCGTATAACGGAAACCCTCTTTCCGCATCACGTTTGCGCATACATTCCCCGTCACATCTGGCGGGTGATCGCGAACACGCTGAAGACTCGCGACTCAGACACGAGGTCGACGATCTCGTGATCGTGAGCAAGTCGACAAAGCCGCAATCCGCGGCAGGCGCAGGCCGGTCACCACCGGCGAGAGGGGTCGCTCACCGTGACCGCACCGATCGAGACCACCGGGACGGCTGCCGAGGCGCAGCCGGAAGCCGTGCTGGCGGGTGCTGGAAAGGGACAGATCGAGGGTCGTTCCCTGGGTCAGATCGCCTGGACCCGGTTCAAGAAGGACCGCGTCGCCGTCGCGGGCGGCGCCATCGTGCTCCTGCTGATCCTCGTCGCGATCCTCTCGCGTCCGATTCAGGCGATGCTCGGCCTCGACCCCAACGCGTTCCATCAGGACCTGATCGACCCCAACACCTCGCTGCCCAAGGGCAGCATGGGCGGGATAAGCCTCGATCACCCGCTGGGCGTGGACCCGAAGTTCGGCCGTGACATCGCCACCCGCGTGCTCGAGGGCTCCTGGGTGTCGCTGGTCGTCGCCTTCGGCGCGACCATCCTGTCGAACGTCATCGGCGCGATCATGGGTGTCGTCGCGGGCTACTACGGCGGCCGGGTCGACGCGATCATCAGCCGCCTGATGGACACCTTCCTCGCGTTTCCCCTCCTGCTCTTCGCCATCGCCATCTCGGCCACCCTCCAGGGCGGCGCGTTCGGCCTCAACGGCCTGCCGCTGCACCTGAGCGTGCTGATCTTCGTCATCGGCTTCTTCAACTGGCCCTACCTGGGCCGCATCGTCCGTGGTCAGACACTCGCCCTGCGCGAGCGGGAGTTCGTGGACGCCGCCCGGGGCATGGGCGCCCGAGGCCCGTACATCCTGTTCCGGGAACTGATGCCCAACCTGGTCGGCCCGATCACCGTCTACTCGACGCTGCTCATCCCGACCAACATCCTCTTCGAGGCCTCCCTGAGCTTCCTCGGTGTCGGCATCCAGCCCCCGCAGGCCTCCTGGGGCGGCATGCTCCGCGAGGCCGTGACCTTCTACCAGGTCGATCCCGAATTCATGATCGTGCCTGGCCTCGCCATCTTCGTGACCGTCCTGGCGTTCAACCTGCTCGGTGACGGTCTGCGCGATGCTCTCGACCCCCGCAGTCGCTGACGCCTGCCACCGAGAGCCCAACAAGTTTCCGACTATGGAGGGGAAAGCACCCATCATGCGAAGGTCAGCGCTGGCCGCGATAGCGGTCATCGGAAGTGCGAGCATGCTGCTCGCCGGCTGCAGCAAGGCCGACAGCTCGAACGGCAACGGCAAATCGGCCGGGGCCAACGCCGCGACCAAGGGTGTCGTCAACGCCTCCGACAAGAAGGGCGGGACGCTCACCTACGAGCTGTCCGACGTCCCGGACTCGTTCGACCCCGGCAACACGTACTACGCGTACATGTACAACCTCAGCCGGCTCTACGCCCGTCCGCTGATGACGTTCAAGCCCGGCGCGGGCGCGGAGGGCAACACGCTCGTTCCGGACCTCGCCGCGAGCAAGGGCGAGTCGAGCGACGGCGGCAAGACCTGGACGTACAAGATCCGTTCGGGTCTGAAGTACGACGACGGCACGCCGATCACCTCGAAGGACGTCAAGTACGCCGTCGAGCGCTCCAACTTCGCGCGTGACGTGCTCTCGCTCGGCCCGAACTACTTCCAGCAGTTCCTGGCCGACAGCGACACGTACAAGGGCCCCTACAAGGACAAGAGCGCCGATGGCCTCTCGTCCATCGCGACGCCCGACGACACCACGGTGGTCTTCCACCTGAAGCAGGCCTTCCAGGAGTTCGACTACCTGGTCGCGGCCCCGCAGACGGCACCGGTGCCCCAGGCCAAGGACCAGGGCGTCGACTACGTCAAGCACATCCTGTCCTCGGGCCCGTACAAGTTCGAGAGCTACGACGACGGCAAGCAGGCCGTTCTCGTGCGCAACACGAACTGGGACGCGAAGACGGACCCGCTGCGCAAGCCGCTGCCGGACAAGATCGTCGTCAAGCTGAAGGTCAACCCCGAGACCATCGACCAGGACGTCGTCGCGGGCAACGCGATCGACCTCGGTGGCACCGGTGTTCAGGCTTCCACCCAGGCCAAGCTGCTCACCGACCCTTCCCAGAAGGCCAACAGCGACAACACCTTCGGTGGCCGGCTCGTCTACCTGGCGATCAACACCAAGGTGAAGCCGTTCGACAACGTCGCCTGCCGCAAGGCGGTCCAGTTCGCGATCGACAAGACCTCGGTGCAGACGGCCGAGGGCGGCCCGGTCCGCGGTGACATCGCCTCCACCGTCCTGCCGCCGGACATCCCGGGCTACCAGAAGTCCGACGTCTACGCGACCCCGGGCAACAAGGGTGACGCCACCAAGGCCAAGGAGCAGCTGAGCGCCTGCGGCCAGCAGTCGATCACCACGAACATCACGGCCCGCTCGGACCGTCAGCAGGAGATCGACGCCGCCACGGCGATCATCGCCTCGCTGAAGAAGGTCGGCATCAACGCCAGCCTGAAGACGTACCCCTCGGGCAAGTACTTCACGGACTACGCGGGTGTGCCCAAGTTCACCCAGGACAACAACGTCGGTCTGATGATGATGCAGTGGGGTGCCGACTGGCCGTCCGGCTACGGCTTCCTGCAGCAGATCCTGAACGGCAAGGCGATCAGCCAGTCCGGCAACACGAACCTGTCGCAGTACGACAACGCCGGCGTCAACGAACTGCTGGGCAAGGCGATCGCGACCGAGGACACCACCCAGCGCAACACCCTCTACACGCAGGTCGACAAGCAAGCCATGGACGACGCCTCGATCGTTCCGCTGGCCTACTTCAAGGTCCTGCTCGCCCGGCCCAAGGCCACCAACCTGGTGTCCACCTCGGCCTTCAGCGGTCAGTACGACTACCTCAACATCGGCACCTCGAAGTAGCAGCCCCGGAAGGCAGGTGAAGGCATTGGTGCCCGCGGGTTCCTCAACCCGCGGGCACCGGCGCCGGCCCCCGTGATTTCGTACCTCCTCCGCCGGACGTTCGCGGCAGTGATCCTGCTGCTCGTCGTCTCCGCGGTCACCTTCGCCATCTTCTTCCTGCTGCCACGAATGGCCGGCCAGACCGCCGACCAGTTGGCTACGCAGTACCTCGGCAAGAGCCCGTCAACGGCCGACATCCTTGCGGTCAAGCACAACCTGGGACTGGACCAGCCCCTGTACGTCCAGTACTGGCACTTCATCAAGAGCATCGTGGCCGGCGCCACCTACAACCTGGGCCCGACCACGGTGCACTGCGACGCGCCGTGCTTCGGCTACTCCTTCAAGAACCACCAGGAGATCTGGCCGCAGCTCGTCTCCCGGCTGCCGGTGACGGTCTCGCTGGCCGCCGGCGCAGCTGTCCTGTGGCTGGTGTCGGGCGTGACCGTCGGCGTCATCTCCGCCCTGAAGCCGCGCTCGTTCTTCGACCGGACCTTCATGGGTGTGGCCCTCGCGGGCGTCTCGCTGCCCATGTTCTTCACCGGCAACCTGGCGATCCTGCTCTTCGTCTTCAACTGGCCGATCTTCGGCCGCGAGTACGTGCCCATCACCGAGAACCCGGCACAGTGGGCCAACACCCTCTTCCCCGCGTGGTGTTCACTCGCACTGCTCTACTCCGCCATCTACGCCCGGCTCACCCGGTCGGGGATGCTGGAGACGATGAACGAGGACTTCATCCGCACGGCTCGCGCCAAGGGTCTGCATGAGCGCAACGTGGTGGTCCGGCACGGCCTGAGGGCCGCGCTCACCCCGATCATCACCGTCTTCGGCATGGACCTCGGTCTGCTGCTCGGTGGCGCGGTGATCACCGAGACCGTCTTCTCACTGGACGGTGTCGGCGCCTACGCGGTGCAGGGCATCACGGACAACGACCTGCCCAAGATCCTCGGCGTGACCCTGCTCGCCGCCTTCTTCGTCGTGATCGCAAATCTCCTGGTGGACCTGCTGTACGCCGCCGCCGACCCGCGGGTGAGGCTCTCGTGACCCAACTGTCCAAGACCGGCGCAGCCGTCGGCGAACCCACGCCGGGCCGCGCACCGGAGGCCTTCCTCGAAGTCCGCGACCTCAAGGTGCACTTCCCGACCGACGACGGCCTGGTCAAGTCCGTCGACGGGCTCAACTTCTCGCTGGACAAGGGCCGCACCCTCGCCATCGTCGGCGAGTCCGGCTCGGGCAAGTCGGTCACGTCGCTGGCCGTCATGGGGCTGCACCGGCTCGGGGCGCGCGGCAAGAACGTCCAGATGTCCGGGGAGATCTGGCTCGACGGCAAGGAACTCCTCGCCGCCGCGCCGGACGAGGTGCGCAAGCTCCGCGGCCGCGAGATGGCGATGATCTTCCAGGACCCGCTGTCCGCCATGCACCCGTACCACAAGGTCGGCGCCCAGATCGTCGAGGCGTACCGGGTGCACAACAAGGTGAGCAAGAAGGTCGCCAGGACCCGGGCCATCGAGATGCTGGACCGGGTCGGCATACCCGAGCCGCACAAGCGCGTCGACGGCTACCCGCACGAGTTCTCGGGCGGCATGCGCCAGCGCGCCATGATCGCCATGGCGCTGGTGAACAACCCCGAACTGCTCATCGCGGACGAGCCGACCACGGCCCTCGACGTGACGGTCCAGGCGCAGATCCTCGACCTCATCCGGGACCTCCAGAAGGAGTTCGGCTCCGCCGTCATCATGATCACGCACGATCTCGGCGTGGTCGCCGAGATCGCCGACGACGTGCTGGTGATGTACGGCGGCCGGTGTGTGGAGCGCGGCAAGGCCGACGAGGTCTTCGAGAAGCCGCAGCACCCCTACACCTGGGGCCTGCTCGGCTCGATGCCCCGCATCGACCGGGAGACCTCCGAACGGCTCATCCCCGTCAAGGGCCAGCCGCCGAGCCTCATCAACGTCCCCTCGGGCTGTGTCTTCCACCCGCGCTGCCCCTACGCGGACCTGCCCAAGGGGAACGTCACCCGCACAGTGCGTCCCGAGCTGGAGCTGGTGGGCACCGGACACTGGTCCGCCTGCCACCTCTCGACCGAGGACCGCACGCGGATCTGGACCGAAGAGATTGCGCCGAAGCTGTGAGTGAGACGAAGAAGCCCCAGTCCGCCGATGGCGAGCCACTGCTCAAGGTCACGGGTCTGACGAAGCACTTCCCCATCAAGAAGGGGGTCCTGCGGCGGCAGGTCGGCGCCGTGAAGGCGGTCGACGGCATTGACTTCGAGGTGCGCAAGGGCGAGACCCTGGGCGTGGTCGGCGAGTCGGGCTGCGGCAAGTCGACCATGGGCCGGGTCATCACCCGCCTGCAGGATCCCACCGGTGGCACGATCCACTTCGAGGGGCAGGACATCACGCACCTGCCGGCGGGCAAGCTCCGCCCGCTGCGCCGTGACGTCCAGATGATCTTCCAGGACCCGTACGGCTCGCTGAACCCGCGCCACACCATCGGCGGAATCGTCTCCACGCCCTTCCGGCTCCAGGGCGTCACGCCCGAGGGAGGGGTGAAGAAGGAGGTCCAGCGGCTGATGGAGCTGGTGGGCCTCAACCCCGAGCACTACAACCGCTATCCGCACGAGTTCTCCGGCGGCCAGCGCCAGCGCATCGGCATCGCCCGTGCGCTCGCGCTCAATCCGAAGCTGGTCGTCGCGGACGAGCCCGTCTCGGCGCTCGACGTGTCGATCCAGGCGCAGGTCGTCAACCTGCTCGACGACCTCCAGCAGGAGCTCGGCCTCACCTACGTGATCATCGCGCACGACCTGTCGGTCATCCGGCACGTGTCGGACCGCATCGCGGTCATGTACCTGGGCAAGATCGTGGAGCTGGCCGACCGTCAGGCGCTGTACTCGGCGCCGATGCACCCCTACACCAAGGCGCTGATGTCCGCGGTGCCGGTGCCGGACCCCAAGCGGCGCGGCGTGAAGAGCGACCGCATCCTGCTCAAGGGCGATGTCCCGTCGCCGATCTCGCCGCCGAGCGGCTGCCGGTTCCACACCCGGTGCTGGAAGGCGACGGAAATCTGCAAGACGCAGGAGCCGCTGCTCATCGAGCTGAAGCCGGGCCAGCGGGTGGCCTGCCACCACCCGGAGAACGCGCCGGACCAGGCACCGGGCGAGGAGGTTCTGGCGGGGGCCAGGGAGTCGGTCGACCTCGTGACGATCGGCGGCGCGGAACCCTCGCCGGAGGGGGCGGACGCGGTCAAGGGCGGCGCGGCTGCCGAGTCCGCGGAGTCCGCGGAGTCCGCAGGGGCGGCGGAAGCCGTGGACGCGGCGGCATCCAAGACCGTCGAGGTGCCTGATGCGGCGGAGGCGTCCGGAGCGGCGGAGGCACCCGGAACGGCGGAGGTGTCCGGAACCGTGGAGGCATCCGGAACGGCGGAGACGTCCGAATCCGCCGAGGTGCCTGACGCCGTGGTGGCGTCCGACGCCGCCGGGGCGTCCGATGCCGCGGAGGGTGTCGGCACCACCGAGGTGTCCGATGCCGCGGAGGGGGCCGGCACCACCGAGGTGTCCGATGCCGCGGAGGGGGTCGGCACCGCCGAGGTGTCCGATGCCGCGGAGGGGGTCGGCACCGCCGGGGCGTCCGAGCCGGAGGCTGCCGCTGCCAAGCGCTCCAGGGCCACGGGTGCCAAGCGCTCCAAGGCGTCGGGTGCCAAGCGCGCTTCCGGGAAGGGCGGCGGCGCCGTACCGGATACCGGTGTGCAGGAGTCAACCGACAAGTAGGGCATGTCAGTTCGGCAAAGTCATGTCCATGCCGAAACGGGAGGGTGCAGAGTCTGCGTGTCCGTACCAAGGCACACGTTCGAAGGGCAGACTCATGGCACTCTCCCGTTCGGCACGTCGTAGCTCCCGGCTGCTCGCCCTCGCCACCGCGGTGGCCGCCGGGTTCACGATCGCCGCCGCGCCCGCGGCCTCACCGGGCAGTCCGGGTATCGGCGATCCGTACTTCCCCACCATGGGCAACGGCGGTTTCGACGCGCTCCATTACGACCTCGGGGTCAGCTACAACCCCGATTCGGGGCGCCTCGACGGGCGCACCACGGTCACCGCTCGCGCCACCCAGAACCTCTCCCGGTTCGACCTCGACCTCCAGAAGCTCACCGTCGACTCGATCCGGGTGAACGGCAAGCCCGCCGACTTCAACAGAACCGGTGACGAGATCGTCATCACCCCGCGCCACCGCCTGCGCAAGGGCGAGGAGTTCGAGGTCACCGTCGTCTACGGCGGGGTGCCGCAGCCGTTGAACGGACCCATCGTCTTCGGCTCCGACTACGGCTGGATGAAGACCAAGGACGGCGTCTTCGTGGCCTGCGAGCCCAACGCCGCCTCCACCTGGTTCCCGTCCAGCGACCACCCCTCCGACAAGGCCACGTACGACATACGCATCGATGCCCCCAAGGGCCTCACGGGCGTCTCCAACGGCCGCCTCGTGGACGCGCACGACCGCGGCGGACGCTCCTACTACCACTGGCGCGAGTCCAAACCGATGGCGACCTACCTGGCCACCGCCTCCATAGGCAAGTTCGACGTGAAGACGGGCAGGACGCCCGCGGGCACCCCCATCTACGTGGCCATCGACCCGGTCCTCGCCAACCAGAACAAGGTCGACGTGTACGCGGTGACCGCCGAGGCCACCGACTACTGGTCCAAGCTGTTCGGCCCGTACCCCTTCGAGGTGACCGGCGCGGTCGTCGACGACATGCCGCAGGCCGGGTTCTCCCTGGAGACCCAGTCCAAGCCCAGCTATTCGGCGGTACGTTCCGAGTCGACCATCGTGCACGAGCTCGCCCACCAGTGGTTCGGCGACTCCGTCTCGGTCGACCAGTGGAAGGACATCTGGCTCAACGAGGGATTCGCGACCTACGCCCAGTGGCTGTGGTCCGAGCACCGCGGCACCAGGACGGCGCACGACGCCTTCCTCGCCGACTACAACGCGATCCCGGCGAGCGACGACTTCTGGAAGATCGAGGTGGCCGACCCGCAGCGCGACACGATGTTCTCCGACGCCGTCTACGACCGTGGCGCGATGATGCTCCAGGCACTGCGCGAACGCATCGGCGACCAGGCCTTCTTCAAGCTGCTCCCGGCGTGGACCAAGGCCCACCGCTACCACAACGCCGATACCGCGGACTTCGTCAAGCTCGCCGAGAAGGTCTCGGGCCAGTCGCTCGACGACCTCTTCCAGAAGTGGGTCTACGACACCGGCAAGCCCGCCCTCTAGGCCGGCTGGACCGGCGTGTGCCGGGGAGCACCCCGTGGTGAGTAAAAATACGGGGTGCTCCACTCACTGTTCAGCCCCTCCGTCCAGCATGTGCTGGACCTCGTCGGCATCTTCGTCTTCGCGATCTCCGGCGCTCTGCTCGCCGTGCGCAAGAACTTCGACGTGTTCGGCATCGCGGTGCTCGCCGAGGTCACCGCCCTGGGCGGAGGGCTGTTCCGCGACCTCATCATCGGGGCGGTCCCGCCGGCCGCCTTCACCGACCTCGGCTACTTCGTGACCCCGCTGCTCGCCGCCGTCCTCGTCTTCTTCCTGCACCCCGAAGTCGAACGCACCCAGCTCGCGGTCAACGTCTTCGACGCGGCGGGGCTCGGCCTGTTCTGCGTGGCCGGCACGACCAAGGCGTACGACTACGGGCTCAGCCTGACCTCGTCTGCGGTCCTGGGACTCGCGACGGCGGTGGGCGGCGGTGTGCTGCGCGACGTCCTCGCCAATGAGGTGCCCTCGCTGTTGCGCTGGGACCGCGACCTGTACGCGGTGCCCGCGATCGTCGGCTCCACGATGGTCGTGCTCTGCATCCGCTTCGACATCCTGACCGCGGGGACCAGCGGGCTCGCCGCAGCCACCGCGTTCCTGCTGCGCATCGCGGCCCTGAAGTACCACTGGCGGGCGCCCCGCGCCTGGCACCGGCGCAGCTCGACGCTGGAGGAGGTCTGAGGGGGTGGTGGGGCGGCTTCGGGGTTCAGAAAAAGCTACCGCTCAGTAATTTATCGGTGTACGGTGCTGCCATGGCACAGGCATCGTCACCGGTACTCCCCGCCGCGATCGGGGACAGCGAGTTCGACCGCGACACCGCCGTCACCCTGCGCGAAGCGGGGGTCTACGACGCGGAGCTCTCGGCGGGCTGGACCATCATCCACGCCGTCAACGGGGGCTATCTGCTCGCCCTCCTCGGCCGGGCGCTAGGCGAGGCGCTGCCGCACCCGGACCCGTTCACCGTCTCGGCGCACTACCTCACGCCGTCCGTACCGGGCCCCGCCGTCATCCGTACCCAGGTGGTGCGCACCGGCCGCACCCTCTCCACCGGGCAGGCCTCACTGTTCCAGTACGACGAGAACGGCGCGGAGGTCGAACGCATCCGGGTCCTGGCCTCCTACGGCGACCTCGACGCGCTGACCGACGACGTGCGCACCACCGCGAAGCCGCCCGCGATGCCGCCGCTCTCGCACTGCATCGGCGCGACGGACGCGCCCGACGGCAGCCGGCCGCCGATTCCCGGCAGTTCGGCCATCACCGATCGGCTCATGCTCAAGCTCGACCCGACGACGCTCGGGTGGGCGGTCGGCGCGCCGTCGGGGAAGGGCGAGATGCGCGGCTGGTTCGGGCTTGCGGACGGCCGTGACGCCGACCCGATCTCCCTCCTTCTCACGGTCGACGCGCTGCCGCCGACCTCCTTCGAGCTGGGCCTCAAGGGGTGGACCCCCACGGTCGAGCTGACCGCGCACATCAGGTGCCGGCCGGCGCCGGGGCCGCTGCGGGTGTCCATCACCACGCGGAACCTGGCGGGGGGTTTTCTGGAGGAGGACGCGGAGGTCTGGGACTCGGCGGACCGCCTGGTGGCCCAGTCCCGCCAACTGGCCCGCGCCCCGCGCCAGTAACCCCCTGGGGCTCCGCCCCCGGCCCCGGGCCGGCTATGCCCGCCCGGGCCGGCATCGAGTAGTCAGGGGCGCGGGGAACTGCGCGACCGCGGGGGTGCCCGCGCTGCGCACCCGGCCAAGGACGACCCCGCCGGGGCCCGGCAACTAGTCCAGCCAGTGGGCTCGTCCCAGCGTCACCAGACGCAACTGCGCCCGCGCGGTCGTCAGGACCGCGGTCTCCGCCCCGGGGTCCTCCAGGAGCGCCGACGCCGTCATCACCATGTGGTCGACGTACAGCCCCGCCAGCATCCGCAGATCCGCCGCGCTCCACCCCGCCGACTCCGCGTCCGCCCCGAGCGCCTGCGCCACCTCGTCCGCGAAGCGCCGCAGTTGCACGCCGATCGCCTCGCGGACGGGGGCGACCCCGCTGTGCCGTTCGCGGGCGATGAATCGGACGTGCGCGGGGTACGCGCGGACATGCGCGGCGATCAACGCGACCGCCCGGTCGATGCGTTCGTCGCTCGACCCGGTGGTGACGATCGCCGCCCGGATCGTCTCGTGGAGCGAGCCGAGCGCCTGCTCGACCAGGGCGACGCCGAGGTCGGCGGTGTCCTTGAAGTGGCGGTAGAACGCGGCCGGCGCCACCCCGACGGCCCGGGTGACCTCGCGGAGCCCGAGGCTGCTCAGGCTCTGGTGCTCCAGAAGCTGGAGCGCCGAGTCCATGAGGGCCTGCCGCGTCTTCTGCTTCTGGGCCTGCCGGATCCCGAGAGTGTGGCTCATACCACTCAGTAAACATCTGTTCGCCGAAGTTGGGAAGACTAGACTCAGTAGTCAGTGAACAGTCGTACTCCGAGTCCGTTCGGGCGCGTGGATGACGGGTACACGGACGCTGATCACGCCACGCAATGCCACGCCTACCGCACACGCTCACGCTCACGGAAAGGGATCCCATGTTCTTCCTCGTCGCAGCCCTCCTCCTGCTGGGGGTCGTGCTGGGCTCAGCGGCGCACCTCCCGCTCCCGGTCACGCTGGCCGTCGCCGCCGTCATCGGCGTCTGGCTCCTCGTCTTCACCGCCCGCGAACGCTTCTCGCACCGGAAGGGCTGACCATGGAACTCACCGCGATCCGCCGCAGCCGCAGCCGGGACCGTGACGCCGACGGGATGGCCGTCGCCGCCTTCGTCCTCGGCCTGCTCGGACTGCTCGTCATGAACGTCGTCCTCGGCCCCATCGCCATCGTGCTCGCCTCGCTCTCCCTCCTGTACAGGACCCGGCGCCGCGGCCGCGCGATGCTGGGACTCGCCCTGGGCGTGGCCGACTTGGTGGTCCTGGCCGGCCTCGCGATGGCCGACCACACCGTCTCGTGGGGCCTGGGCGGCTGAACCCCGTCCGGGGCCCTGGCCGGAACTGCGGCACGGTCCACCCCGCGCGGCTCGTAGAATCGGGCCCACCATGGCCTACCTCGACCACGCCGCGACCACTCCGATGCTTCCGGAGGCGGTCCGGGCGATGACCGCCCAGCTGACCGCCACCGGCAACGCGTCCTCGCTGCAC
This sequence comes from Streptomyces sp. NPDC048361, assembly GCF_040651795.1. Taxonomy (NCBI): domain Bacteria; kingdom Bacillati; phylum Actinomycetota; class Actinomycetes; order Kitasatosporales; family Streptomycetaceae; genus Streptomyces; species Streptomyces sp. NPDC048361. The sequence continues at coordinate 102,547 of NZ_JBEZKW010000019.1, read as the reverse complement.
GCAGCCGGACGGCGGGCCCGCCGCACCGCCGAAGAGGCCCGGGAGGAACTCGCCGACGCGCTCGGCGCCCGCCCCAGCGAGGTCGTCTTCACGGCCGGTGGCACCGAGGCCGACAACCTCGCCGTCAAGGGCCTGTACTGGGCCCGCCGGGACGCCGACCCCCGCCGCGTCCGTGTCCTCGCCAGCCCCGTCGAGCACCACGCCGTGCTCGACGCGGTGCACTGGCTCGCCGAGCACGAGGGCGCCACCGTCGAGTACCTGCCCGTCGACGCGTACGGCAGGGTGCACCCGGACGCGCTGCGCGAGGCCATCGCGCGCAACCCCGACGACGTCGCCCTGGCCACCGTCATGTGGGCCAACAACGAGATCGGCACCGTCATGCCGGTCGCCGAACTGGCCGCGGTGGCGCGGGAGTTCGACGTTCCGCTGCACGCCGACGCCGTGCAGGCCGTCGGCCAGCTCGACGTCGACTTCGCGGCCTCCGGCCTCGCCGCGATGACGGTCTCCGGGCACAAGATCGGCGGCCCGTACGGCATCGGTGCCCTCCTCCTGGGCCGCGAGTACACCCCCGTACCGGTCCTGCACGGGGGCGGCCAGGAGCGCCATGTGCGCTCCGGCACGCTCGATGTCCCCGCCATCGCCGCGTTCGCCGTCGCCGGACGGCTCGCCGCCGAACGGCGCGGCGATTTCGCCCGCTCCACCGGGGGCCTGCGCGACCGGCTGGTGGAAGCCGTGCGCAAGGCCGTGCCCGACGCGATCCTCGGCGGCGACCCGGACCCCGAGGGCCGCCTCCCGGCCAACGCGCACTTCACCTTCCCCGGCTGCGAAGGCGACTCCCTCCTGCTGCTGCTCGACGCGCAGGGCATCGAGTGCTCCACCGGCTCGGCCTGCACCGCCGGCGTCGCCCAGCCCAGCCATGTGCTGCTCGCCACCGGCACCGACCCCGACCTGGCCCGCGGCACCCTGCGTTTCTCGCTGGGGCACACCTCCACCGAGGCCGATGTGGAAGCCGTGGCCGGGGCCATCGGCCCCGCCGTCGAGCGGGCCCGCACCGCGGGCCTCGTCTGAGCCGGGCCCCCCGTCCGCCCGGGGCGCGGCTCAGGCCGGCCCGGCCGCCCCGACCAGCTTGATGTAGCGCGCCCAGTCCCAGTGCGGCCCTGGATCGGTGTGATCGGTGCCCGGCACCTCCACGTGCCCGATGATGTGCCGGCGGTCGACGGCTATGCGATAGCGGGCGCATATCGCCGCCGTCAGCCGCGCCGACGAGGCGTACATGGCGTCCGTGAACGAGGACGCCTCGTCGACGAACCCCTCGTGCTCTATCCCGACGCTGCGCTCGTTGTACTCCCGGTTGCCCGCGTGGAACGCCACGTCGAGCTCCCGCACCGTCTGCGCCACATGCCCGTCCTTGCGCACCACGTAGTGGGCGGCGGCCTTGTGGCCCGGGTCCTGGAACGCCCGCAGGGCGCTGCCGAAACTGCCCTGCACGACATGGACCACCACCCGGTCCACCCGGTAGTCGTCCGGCCGGTCGGCCATCCGCCAGTTCGCGCCCGCGGCCGCCACCCACTGCGCCCCCGGGTAGTCCAGCTCCCCGGCCTTGCGCGGCCGGTGCGGCCGCGCATGCGGGGCGTTGAGATAGCCGATGGTCCCGAGCGCCACCACCGCGCCCCCGATGAGCAGCCCTCTGCGGCTGGTCGCCATACGCCCCGCCCCCGTCGCTCCCGTACCTCCCCGTGGGACCCGCCGCACCGCGCGGGCCCCGGAATCCCCGATCGGACCCCCTCTGACAGGCACAACGGATACTCCCGCGCCCCCGGTTCCCGATGCCACGTACCCTTACGAGTGCTATGACTCAGACTTCGCCGCAGCCCTCGCCGATGACCTCCCCGCGTCCCCTGCGCGTCCTCGCCGCCATGTCCGGCGGTGTGGACTCGGCCGTCGCCGCCGCCCGCGCCGCCGAAGCGGGGCACGACGTGACCGGAGTGCACCTGGCGCTTTCCGCGAACCCGCAGTCCTTCCGCACCGGGGCCCGCGGCTGCTGCACCATCGAGGACTCGCGGGACGCCCGCCGCGCCGCGGACGTCATCGGGATCCCCTTCTACGTCTGGGACCTCGCGGAACGCTTCCGTGAGGACGTCGTCGAGGACTTCATCGCCGAGTACGAGGCCGGCCGCACCCCCAACCCGTGCCTGCGCTGCAACGAGAAGATCAAGTTCGCCGCGCTGCTCGACAAGGCCCTCGCGCTCGGCTTCGACGCCGTGTGCACCGGCCACTACGCGACCGTCGTCCTGAACGAGGACGGCACCCGCGAGCTGCACCGCGCGTCCGACATGGCCAAGGACCAGTCGTACGTCCTCGGTGTGCTCGACGAGCGCCAGCTCGCCCACGCGATGTTCCCGCTCGGCGACACCCTCACCACCAAGGGCGAGATCCGCGCCGAGGCCGAGCGCCGCGGCCTCGCGGTCGCCAAGAAGCCCGACAGCCACGACATCTGCTTCATCGCCGACGGCGACACCCAGGGCTTCCTCGCGGGCCGCCTCGGCAAGGCGGAGGGCGACATCGTCGACGAGTCCGGCGCGAAGATCGGCAGCCACGAGGGCGCCTTCGGCTTCACCATCGGCCAGCGCAAGGGCCTGCGCATCGGTCACCCCGCCGCCGACGGCAAGCCCCGCTACGTCCTGGACATCTCGCCGGTCGACAACACGGTCACCGTCGGCCCCGTCGAGGCGCTCGACGTCACCGCGCTCGGCGCGATCAAGCCCCGCTGGTGCGGCACGGCCCCGGCCGGCGCGGGCACGTACACCGCGCAGCTGCGCGCCCACGGCGGCGAGACCGAGGTGACGGCGGAGCTCGTCGACGACGTCCTGAACGTGGTGTTCGCCGAGCCGGTCCGCGGCGTCGCCCCCGGCCAGGCGATCGTCCTGTACGACGGGACGCGCGTGGTGGGCTCGGCGACAATTGCGACGACCGAGCGGGCCGCCGCGCGCGTCTGAGTCCCCGCGCGCGCGGCGCGTCAGCCGACCCGCAGCACGATCTTGCCCTGGGTGCGGCCGCGCTCGCCGTACTCGTGCGCCTTCGCCGCGTCGGCGAGGTCGAACACCGAGTCGACCACCACGCGCAGCTTGCCCTCCTCGACCAGCGAGGCGATCGCGCGCATGCCCGAGTGGTCGGGCTCGACCAGCGTGAACCCGGCCCGCACCCCACGGGCCGCCGCGTCGGCGAGCAGCTCCGGCGAGTCCGGGGTGTTGATCGACACCAGGGTGCCGCCCGGGCGCAGCACCTTCAGGGAACGCGCCGCGTAGTCGCCGCCGACCGTGTCGAAGACGGCGTCCACATCTCGCACCGCCTCGGTGAAGTCGACCGCGGTGTAGTCGATCACCTCGTCCGCGCCGAGCCCGCGGACGAAGTCGTGCTTGGCGGCGCTCGCCGTGCCGATGACGTACGCGCCGCGCGCCTTGGCGATCTGTACGGCGAGGTGGCCGACGCCGCCCGCCGCCGCGTGGATCAAAACGCGCTGCCCGGCGCCCAGTTCGGCCGTGTCGACCAGCGCCTGCCAGGCGGTCAGCGCGGCCAGCGGCAGGGCCGCCGCCTCGATGTGGTCGATACCGGCGGGCTTGCGGACGAAGTGCCGGGCCGGAGCGGTGACGTACTCGGCGTACGCGCCCGCCTGGTGCGGGAAGCGCGGCATGCCGAACACCTCGTCGCCGACGCCGTAGTGGGTCACGCCCAGGCCCACCGCCTCGACCGTGCCCGACACGTCCCAGCCGAGGATCGCCGGAAGGCTCATCGGCGCGATGCCGCCGTGCTCGCGGACCTTCCAGTCGGCGGGGTTGACCCCGGCCGCGTGCACCCGGACCAGGACCTCGCCCGCGCCCGGCTCGGGACGCTCGGTCTCGGTCTCGGTGAGCACCTTGGGACCGCCCCACTGCTGGAGGCTGACGGCACGCATGGTCTGGGACATGGCTGATCCTTTTCGCGGAGGTTTTCGCTGGTGAGAGCCACCAACGGAGACCAGCCTGCACCCCGGGCGCCAAACGTGGTGCTGGCCGTTTGGCCATGATGTGACAGAATCTGGCCATGACCGAACGACCGACCCCGCACCGTGTCGCCGTGCTCGCGCTCGACGGAGTGGTCTCCTTCGAGCTGGGCATCCCCTCCCGGATCTTCGACAGCGCCCGGGGGCCGAACGGCGAGCCGCTCTACGAGGTGACCGTCTGCACCGCGGACGGGCGCCCGGTGCGCACCGAGGCCGGGTTCTCCGTGACGGTCGACCACGGCCCCGAGGCGCTCGCCGCGGCCGACACCGTGGTGATCCCGCCGACGCACGACCTGGGCGCCATGGCGCGGGGCGGCCCGCTGCCCGAGCCGGTGGCCCGCGCCTTCGAGCGGATCAGGCCCGGCACCCGCATGGTGTCCATCTGCACGGCGTCCTACGTACTGGCCGCCGCCGGGCTGCTCGACGGGCGGCCCGCCACCACGCACTGGTGCGACGCCGACGCCTTCCAGCGCACCTTCCCGCGCATCCGGCTGGACCCGGGCGTCCTGTTCGTGGACGACGGTGACGTGCTGACCTCGGCGGGCGCCGCCGCCGGCATCGACCTGTGCCTGCACATCGTGCGGCGCGACCACGGCAGCGCCGTCGCGAACCGCTCGGCCCGCCACTGCGTGGTGCCGCCGCACCGCGACGGCGGCCAGGCCCAGTACATCGAGCGCCCGGTCCCCGAGCCGACCCTCGCCAGCACTGCCGCGACCCGCGCGTGGGCCCTGGAGCGCCTCCAAGAGCCGCTCTCCCTGGGCGAGATGGCGGGCCACGCCCGGATGAGCCTGCGCACCTTCACCCGCCGCTTCCGCGAGGAGGCCGGCATGACGCCGGGCAACTGGCTCACTGCCCAGCGGCTCGAACTGGCCCGCCAGCTCCTGGAGTCCAGCGACCTCCCGGTGGACCTGGTGGCCCACCGGTCGGGTTTCGGCACGGCCAACTCGCTGCGCCAGCACATGCGTTCCGGTCTCGGCGTCTCACCGGTCGCCTACCGGCGCACCTTCCAGGTCGCCGCCCGGGCCTGAGCCGTCCGGGCTTGAGTCCGCGCGGGCCCTGAGCCGTCCCGGCCTGAGCACGCCCGGGCCTGAGCCGCCCGGGCCTGAGCCGCGCGGGCCCGACCGGGCGTACGGACTGGAGCGGCGCGCCGCGGGACTACTCCGCGATCTTCTCCACCTCGTAGAAGCAGAGGTGGTCCTTGATCTCGGCGACCTCCGCCTTCGGCTCGGGGTAGTACCAGACCAGGTCGGGCGCCTCGGGCAGCGACCAATAGGACGCCGTTCCCTTGAACGGGCAATAGGTGTGCGTCTGCGACGCCGTCAAGAGGTCGGTCCGTACGTCCTCGGGCGGCAGGTAGTAGCGGACGGGAAGGCCGGTCTCGTGCAGGAGCAGCGGACGCCGGCTCTCCGCGAGCACCTGCCCGCCGTGAACGACCCGCACATGCTCGCTGCCCTGCTCGATGGTGATGCGATGTCCTGTCGTCATAAGAGGTGCAGCGCCCGCGGGGGCGCCGTTCTTCCCTCGTAGGGTGGGCGCATGAATATCTGCGTCTTCCTGTCCGCGGCCGACCTCGACGAGCGCTATACGCGGCCGGCGCGCGAGTTCGCCGAGCTCCTCGGCAAGGGCGGCCACACCCTGGTGTGGGGCGGCTCCGAGAGCGGCCTCATGAAGGTCGTCGCCGACGGCGTGCAGGAGGCGGGCGGCAGGCTGGTCGGGGTCTCGGTCGACTTCCTCGCGGCCAAGGCCCGCGAGAACGCCGACGAGATGGTCATCGCCAAGGACCTCGCCGAACGCAAGGCGCTCCTGCTCGCCAAGTCCGAGGCCGTCGTGATCATGGTGGGCGGGACCGGCACCCTCGACGAGGCCACCGAGATCCTGGAGCTGAAGAAGCACGGCAAGACCACCAAGCCGATCGTCCTGCTCAACACCGCCGGCTTCTACGACGGCCTCAAGCAGCAGTTCCGCCGTATGGAGGACGAAGGCTTCCTGCCCGTCCCCCTCACCGAACTGGTCTTCTTCGCCGAGGACGGCGTCGCGGCGCTCGCCTACCTCGAAGAGTCCCGCGGCATCCAGTAGGGCGACGACCGGGGTGGGTGACGCCCGGGGTGGGCGGCGACAAGTGCGAGCATGGCGGGTATGGCTACTCATCTGATCACCGGCGCCGGTTCCGGCATCGGCGCGGCCGTCGCGCGCCGGCTGCACGCGCGCGGCGACGAGCTCATCCTGCTCGCACGCGACGCCGGCCGCGCCAAGGAGCTCGCCGCCCGCCACCCGGGCGCCCGCACCCTCGTCGGCGACCTCGCCGACCCCGACCGCCTCACCTGGGCCTTCGACAAGCAGCCGATGCCCGACCACCTCGACTCGCTGCTGCACATCGCGGGCATCGTCGACCTCGGCCCCATCGGCGAGCTGCGGCCCAAGACCTGGCACCAGCAGCTCAACGTCAACCTGATCGCCCCCGCCGAGATCACCCGCCACCTGCTGCCCCAACTGCGCGCCTCACGCGGCCACGTGGTCTTCGTGAACTCCGGTGCGGGGCTCAGCGCGCACGCCGAATGGGGCGCGTACGCCGCCTCCAAGCACGGCCTCAAGGCGCTCGCCGACTCACTGCGCAACGAGGAGCACCTCAACGGCGTCCGTGTCACCTCGGTCTACCCGGGCCGCACCGCGAGCCCCATGCAGGCCAAGGTGCACTCGCAGGAGGGCAAGGAGTACGTGCCGGCGCGGTTCATCGACCCCGAGTCCGTGGCCACGACCATCGTCATGGCCATCGACCTGCCGGCCGACGCCGAGGTCAACGACCTCACCGTGCGCCCCGGCAAGTAGCCGCTCGGCGGGGGCCCCGCCCCTGGTTGCGTAGGCTTCCGGGGTGAGCGAACAGAGCAATTCCCCCTGGGGGCCCGCCACCGGGGTCGGATCGATGCCGGGCGGCGACGCGCGGGAGACCGCCAAGACCGTCACCGGATCACTGATCGGCGCCGAGGGCGCGGGCGGAGACTTCCCGTACCTCGCGGAGCTGCCCGCGCGCGGCCCCGGCGCCGACATGATCGGCCGCACCATCGGGCTCCTCGTCGAGATGTACGGACATGTGGAGCCCAGCGGCTGGCGCGTCAGCGACCGGCCCGGCCGGGACACCCGGCGGGCCAGGTCCTGGCTGGGTGAGGACCTCGACGCCCTGGAGGAGTTCACCCAGGGCTACACCGGCCCCCTCAAGGTGCAGGCCGTCGGCCCCTGGACGCTGGCCGCCGCACTTGAGCTCAGGACCGGAGAGCTCGTCCTCGGCGACCCCGGCGCCTGCCGCGACCTCGCCGGATCGCTCGCCGAAGGGCTGCGCGACCACCTCGCCGACGTACGCCGCCGCGTACCCGGCGCCCAGCTGGTTCTCCAGCTCGACGAGCCCTCCCTCACCACGGTGCTGCGCGGCCAGATCCGTACCGCCAGCGGATACCGCACCCACCGGGCCGTCGACCGCCAAGTCGTCGAGGGCTCCCTGCGCGATGTCGTCGCCGTGCACGACGGCCCCGTCGTCGTCCACTCCTGCGCCCCCGACGTCCCGTTCGCGCTGCTGCGGCGGGCCGGCGCGGCCGGGGTGTCGTTCGATTTCTCCCTGCTCACCGAGCGTGACGACGAGCAGATCGGTGAGGCCGCCGAGAGCGGCCTCAAGCTCTTCGCCGGAGTCGTGGCCGCCACCGACGGCCCATTGTCAGACCCTGCCGGTAGCGTCATGGGTGTCAGGACGCTGTGGCGCAGGCTGGGGCTTAATCCGGGGACTCTGGCCGAGTCCGTGGTGATCACTCCCACCTGTGGCATGGCGGGCGCGTCCCCGGCCTACGCACGGGCCGCGCTCGCCCACTGCGTCCGGGCGGCGAGATCGCTCGCGGACAACCCTGAGTGACGGGGCAGACGGGAAACGGGAGGACATGACGGTGGCTGGCGAACAGAACGCAGCGGTGCCGGCGGAGGCACGGGAGAAGCACGCGCTCCTCGCCGAGCAGATCGAGGAGCACCGCTTCCGGTACTACGTCAAGGATCAGCCGGTCATCAGCGACGGCGACTTCGACAAGCTGCTCCGCTCCCTGGAAGCCCTGGAGGACGAGCACCCCGAGCTCCGCACGCCCGACTCGCCCACCCAGAAAGTGGCGGGCCCCTACGCGACGGACTTCGCCTCGGTCGTGCACCGCGAGCGCATGCTCTCCCTGGACAACGCCTTCGACGACGAGGAGCTCGCCGCCTGGTCCGAGCGGGTCGCCAAGGACGTCGGCACGGGCACCTTCCACTACCTGTGCGAGCTGAAGGTCGACGGCCTCGCCGTGAACCTGACGTACGAGAACGGCAGGCTGACCCGCGCCGCCACCCGCGGCGACGGCCGCACCGGCGAGGACATCACGCCCAACGTGCGCACCATCGCCGACATCCCCACCCGGCTCAAGGGCGACCGCATCCCCGCCCTCGTCGAGATCCGGGGCGAGGTCTACTTCCCGATGGAGGCCTTCGAAGCCCTCAACGCGCGCCTGGTCGAAGCCGGCGACAAGCCGTTCGCCAACCCCCGCAACGCGGCGGCCGGTTCACTGCGCCAGAAGGACCCCAAGGTCACCGCCACCCGGCCGCTGCACATGGTGGTGCACGGCATCGGCGCCCGCGAAGGCTTCGACATCGACCGCCTGTCGCAGGCCTACGGGCTGCTGCGCGCATGGGGCCTGCCCACCGCCCAGCACAACAAGGTCGTCAACTCCCTCGAAGAGGTGCGGGAGTTCATCGCCTACATGGGCGAGAACCGGCACTCCGTGGTGGAGCACGAGATCGACGGCGTCGTCGTCAAGCTCGACGAGATCCCCCTCCAGGGCCGCCTCGGCTCCACCGCGCGCGCCCCGCGCTGGGCCATCGCCTGGAAGTACGCGCCCGAGGAGGTCAACACCAAACTCGTCAACATCCGGGTCGGCGTGGGCCGTACCGGCCGCATCACCCCCTACGCCCAGGTCGAGCCGGTCACCGTGGCCGGCTCCGAGGTCGAGTTCGCCACCCTGCACAACCAGGACGTGGTCAAGGCCAAGGGCATCCTCATCGGCGACACCGTGGTGCTGCGCAAGGCCGGTGACGTGATCCCCGAGATCCTCGGCCCCGTCGCCGACCTGCGGGACGGCAGCGAATACCCCTTCGAGATGCCCGCCGAGTGCCCGGAGTGCGGCACCGCCCTGCGCCCGATGAAGGAGGGCGACATCGACCTGCGCTGCCCCAACGCGCAGACCTGCCCCGCCCAGTTGAGGGAGCGGCTGTTCTACCTCGCGGGCCGCAAGAGCCTCGACATCGAGAACTTCGGATACGTCGCCGCGGCCGCCCTCACCAAACCGCTGGAGCCCTCCGCGCCCCCGCTCCTCGACGAGGGCGACCTCTTCGACCTGACCATCGAGCAACTGCTGCCCATCCGGGCCTACGTCCTCGACCAGGACAGCGGGCTGCCCAAGCGCGACCCCAAGACCGGCGAGGAGAAGACCGCGCTCGTCTTCGCCAACATGAACGGGGAGCCGCGCAAGAACGCCGTCTCCATGCTGGAGAACATCGCCGCGGCCAAGGAGCGCCCGCTCGCCCGCATCCTCACCGGGCTCTCCATCCGCCACGTCGGCCCGGTCGCCGCCGAAGCGCTCGCCCGTGCATTCCGCTCCATGGACCGCATCGAGCAGGCCACCGAAGAGGAACTCGCCGCCGTCGAGGGCGTGGGCGGCATCATCGCCGCCTCGCTCAAGCAGTGGTTCACCGAGGAGTGGCACCAGGAGATCCTGCGCAAGTGGAAGGCGGCAGGCGTCCGCATGGAGGACGAGAGCGCCGGTGACGACGAGGGGCCGCGCCCGCTGGAGGGCCTCACCGTCGTCGTGACCGGAACGCTTGAGCGGCACACCAGAGATGGCGCGAAAGAAGCGCTGCAAAGCCGCGGAGCCAAGGTCACCGGTTCCGTCTCCAAAAAGACATCTTTCGTTGTCGTCGGCGACAGCCCCGGTTCAAAGTACGACAAGGCAATGCAGTTGAAGGTTCCGGTTCTGGACGAGGACGGATTCGCCATTCTGCTGGAACAAGGGCCAAAAGCAGCGGCAGAAGCCGCGATGCCCAACGCCTCAGAGGGGGAATAACAGAGAAACAAGGGTAATAACAGGGGGCCTGGAGGCTGCGCGGAGTCACCCGTTCGGCGCATAGCAGACCGCTGCGGGTGGCTGGGTCGCATTCGGGCAAGAGCTGTAGACCGCTGCCCCAGGAAGCCTTCAGCGGCCTACTGTTGAGATGCGCGCCCGTCGTGCACGACCGGTGAACCCCGCCCGTGGAGCAGGTGGGGGCGGAACACCGGCCGTGGTGGCATGACAGCGGGCGCCATCGCGAGCACGGGCACCGCCGGCTGTGAGAGGGACGGGAATGAAACCGACCGAGAGCACCGCCCCGGCCGTGAGGCTGCGCGGGTTCACGGGCTTTTCGTCCACGCTGACGGCCGTCGTCACCGGCCTCGCGGGCGGAGTCCTCGCCACCGGCGCCTACCGGGCCGCTCAACAGGGCACCGCCCTGTTCCCCGGCGGCACGACGGGCTGGTCGCTCGCCGTGCTCAGCGGCGTCATCGTCGGCCACCTCGTCGCGCTCGGCCGTGAGCGCTGGTGGGGCGGCACCGGCTCCGGAGCCGCCCTCACCATCGCCGTACTGCTCCTCTACGGGTGGCTGCCGGCCGCCCTGGTCAGCCTGGCCGTCGTGGTCCTCGTCGGCGCCGCACGGCGCAACCGCTGGCGCCAGGGCGTGCTGCACGGCGCCGTGGACGTCGTCGGTATCGGCGCCGCCGGCCTGGTCCTCGCCGCGTTCGGCACCGTCCCGTCCGTCGCCCGGCCGTGGTGGCCCACCGAGTGGACCATCGCCACCGCCCCCCAGATCGTCCTCGCCGCCGGCGCCTACCTGCTGTGCACCAGGACGCTGCTCTGGTACGCGACCGCGCCCCGCGGCGGCCTGCCCACGGTGGCCCGCACCGCCCTGCTCCGCCAGGGCCTCGTCGCCGTCGCACTGCTCGGCATCGCCCCGCTGATCTGCGTCGTCGCCATGGCGGTGCCGGTGCTGCTCCCGCTCTTCGCGGTGCCGCTCGTCGCCCTCGACTCGACGTTGTGGATCGCCCGCGCCCGCGCCGAGGAGCAGCTGCGCGACCCGCTGACCGGGCTACCCAACCGCCAGTGGCTCCTGGAGCGCACCTGGTCGGCCCTGGAAGAGGCGGAGAACACCGCCACCCGGTCCGCACTCGTCCTGATCGACCTCGACCGCTTCCGGTCGGTCAACGACACCCTCGGCCACCTCGCCGGAGACCGCCTCCTCCTCCAAATAGCCGAACGGCTCAAGACGGCTCTGCCGCGCGGAGCCGAGGCTGCCCGGCTCGGCGGCGACGAGTTCGCCGTGCTGCTGCCCGTCTGCGAATCCGCCACCAGCGCCATGCGCACCGCCCGCGGCCTGGTCGCCGAGCTGTCCTCGCCGCTCGACCTCGACGGGCTCACCCTCGTCCTCGAAGCCAGCGCCGGCGTCGCCCTCTTCCCCGACCACGCCCTCGACGCCGAAGGGCTGCTGCGCCGCGCCGACATCGCGATGTACCAGGCCAAGCGGGACCGTACGGGCGTGGAGGTCTACGAATCCAAACGGGACTCCAACACCCCCGACCGGCTTGGCCTGTTGGGGGATCTGCGACGGGCGCTCGACGCCGGTGACGTGGAGCTGCACTACCAGCCGAAGGTCCAGTTCGACGGCCAGGTGGCGGGACTTGAGGCACTGGTGCGCTGGGTGCACCCCGAGCGGGGGCGGGTGGCGCCGGACGAGTTCATCGCCATCGCCGAGTCCAGCGGGCTCATGCCGCACCTCACCGAGTACGTCCTGGACACCGCGCTCGCGCAGGTGGCGCGGTGGCGGGCGCAGGGCCTCAACGTGCCGGTCGCCGTCAATGTCTCCCCGCGCGACGTCCACACCCCGGGGTTCGCGGGGTCCGTCGCCGCCCGGCTCGCCCGGCACGGCGTGCCGCCCGGCGCGCTCCAACTGGAGATAACCGAGCACGTCCTTCTGGAGGACCCGCAGCGGGCCGCCGACACGCTGGCCGGACTGACCGGGCACGGCGTGAAGATGTCCCTCGACGACTTCGGCACGGGCTACTCCTCGCTGGTGCATCTGCGGCGGCTGCCGGTCAGCGAGCTGAAGATCGACCGGTCGTTCGTGGCGCGGCTCGCCGTCGACAACGAGGACGCGGAGATCGTACGGTGCACCGTCGATCTCGCCCATTCGCTGGGCCTGTTGGTGGTCGCGGAGGGCGTCGAGGACGACGAGACGTGGGAGCGGTTGCGGGACCTGGGGTGCGATGCGGTGCAGGGGTGGCTGGTCGCTGCGGCGATGCCGCCTGCTGAGGCGACGGCGTGGCTGTTGGCCCGGGGGGACAGCGGGTGGCACCGGCCGGCGGAGATCGCTGCGGCACAGGCCGCGGCCGAAGCCGGCCAAGCCTCAGGCCAGCCCGTCCAATGACCCCGGAGCTCCGGTCGCGCTGACCACGCCGGTGCCGATCCCGCCGGTGCCGGGGCGGGAGCTGCAGCGGATCGCCGGGCCGCCGGGGCGGCCGCGCGCTCAGCGGACGGGAAGGTGACCGCCGGCGCCGCGTGGTCGGGTGGGAGGGCGAGGCGAGGTGCCGCCCGTCTCCTGGAGGGCCAGCACGTCGAGCCGCTCCTTGAGCACGAGACGCAACAGGTTCTCCGGGGCGCCGTCGATGTGCGTACCGGCGTCCCAGGGGTTCAGGGAGGCGCGTCAGGCGCGGCCGGGACCCGGCGCCGCGCACCGGAACCTGCATCCACGGACGCGTTCGGGACGAGGCCGGGGGCGGCAGCGCGGAGGCCACCGAGTGCGAGCGGGATATCCGTTTCGTGGTCCGGGCGGCGCGCCCCATAGGATTAGGGCCTGTCGGCACCTTCCTGCCCGCCGCGCAACGCCCGGCCCGCCCCTCCGGGTGGACGGCGGGAAAGCGCCGACAGGCCCTAGGTCCACACCACACGCACTCACCCCTGAGGATCGCTGCATGCCTGGCATTACGCGCGAGGAGGTCGCCCACCTCGCCCGGCTGGCGCGTCTGGAGCTGAAGGGCGAAGAGCTCGACCACTTCGCCGGACAGCTCGACGACATCATCGGCGCGGTCGCCCGCGTCTCCGAGGTCGCCGACCAAGACGTACCCCCGACCTCCCACCCGCTGCCGCTGACCAATGTCATGCGCGCGGACGAGGTCCGTCCGTCGCTCACCCCCGCGCAGGCGCTCTCCGGCGCCCCGGCCCAGGAGCAGCAGCGTTTCAAGGTGCCGCAGATCCTGGGGGAGGACTAATCACCATGACGGACATCATCAAGCTCACCGCGGCCGAGATCGCCGCGAAGATCACGGCAGGCGAACTCACCGCCGTCGAGGTCACCGAGGCCCACCTGGCGCGCATCGAGGCCGTCGACGAGAAGGTCCACGCCTTCCTGCACGTCGACCGCGAGGGTGCGCTCGCGCAGGCCCGCGCCGTCGACGCCAAGCACGCGGCCGGCGAGAAGCTCGGCCCGCTGGCCGGCGTACCCCTGGCGCTGAAGGACATCTTCACCACCGAGGGCATCCCGACCACCGTCGGCTCGAAGATCCTCGAAGGCTGGATCCCGCCGTACGACGCGACGCTCACCAAGCGCCTCAAGGACGCCGACGTCGTCATCCTCGGCAAGACCAACATGGACGAGTTCGCCATGGGGTCCTCGACGGAGAACAGCGCCTACGGTCCGACGGGCAACCCCTGGGACCTGACCCGCATCCCCGGCGGCTCCGGCGGCGGCTCCTCCGCGGCCCTCGCCTCCTACGAGGCGCCGCTCGCCATCGGCACGGACACCGGCGGCTCCATCCGCCAGCCCGCCGCCGTCACCGGCACCGTCGGCGTCAAGCCCACCTACGGCGCGGTCTCCCGCTACGGCATGGTCGCCTTCTCGTCCTCCCTCGACCAGGGCGGGCCCTGCGCCCGTACCGTCCTGGACGCGGCGCTGCTCCACGAGGTCATCGCCGGGCACGACCCGCTCGACTCGACCTCCATCGACGCGCCGGTCCCGCCGGTCGTCGAAGCCGCCCGCAACGGCAGCGTCGCGGGCATGCGCGTCGGCGTCGTCAAGCAGTTCAGCGGCGAGGGCTACCAGGCCGGTGTCGTCCAGCGCTTCAACGAATCGGTCGAGCTCCTGAAGTCGCTAGGCGCCGAGATCGTCGAGCTGGACTGCCCCTCCTTCGACCTGGCGCTCTCCGCGTACTACCTGATCGCGCCGTCGGAGTGCTCCTCCAACCTGGCCCGCTTCGACGCCATGCGCTACGGCCTGCGCGTCGGCGACGACGGCACCAGGTCCGCCGAGGACGTCACCGCGCTGACCCGCGAGGCCGGCTTCGGCGACGAGGTCAAGCGCCGCATCATCCTCGGTACGTACGCGCTGAGCTCCGGCTACTACGACGCGTACTACGGCTCCGCCCAGAAGGTCCGCACGCTCATCACGCGCGACTTCGAGAAGGCCTTCGAGCAGGTCGACGTGATCGTCTCGCCGACCACGCCCACCACCGCCTTCCCGATCGGCGAGCGCGCCGACGACCCGATGGCGATGTACCTGGCCGACCTGTGCACCATCCCGACCAACATGGCGGGCAACGCCGCCATGTCGCTGCCCTGCGGCCTCGCGCCGGAGGACGGCCTGCCGGTCGGGCTGCAGATCATCGCCCCCGCCATGAAGGACGACCGCCTGTACAAGGTGGGAGCCGCCGTCGAGGCCGCCTTCGTGGAAAAGTGGGGACACCCGCTGCTTGAGGAGGCACCGTCGCTGTGAGCGCACTGACCAAGGCCAAGGGCTTCAAGAAGTCCAAGGCCGGTACGTACCTGTCCATCGGCACCACCGCCTTCGGTGCCATCAGCGTCGCCAAGCAGGCCAAGAAGGCCCGCACCGAGAACGACACGCTGAAGCTCCTGGACGCCATCGTCTCCGCCGCCGCCATCGCCACAGGCGTCGCCATCCTGCTGCGCGAGCTCAAGCGCATCGGTGACGACGACGTCCTGTTGGGCTGAGAGGGAAGTTTTTCACCGTGACCGTCACTGATCTGGTCTCGTACGAGGACGCCCTCGCGACGTACGACCCCGTCATGGGCCTTGAGGTCCATGTCGAACTCGGCACCAAAACCAAGATGTTCTGCGGCTGCTCGACCGAGCTGGGCGCCGAGCCCAACTCGCAGACCTGCCCCACCTGCCTCGGCCTGCCCGGCTCGCTGCCGGTCGTCAACGCGATCGGCGTCGAGTCGGCCGTCAAGATCGGCCTCGCGCTGAACTGCGACATCGCCGAGTGGTGCCGCTTCGCCCGGAAGAACTACTTCTATCCGGACATGCCGAAGAACTTCCAGACCTCCCAGTACGACGAGCCGATCGCCTTCAACGGCTATCTGGACGTCCAGCTGGAGGACGGCGAGATCTTCCGCGTGGAGATCGAGCGCGCCCACATGGAGGAGGACACCGGCAAGTCGCTGCACGTCGGTGGCGCGACGGGCCGCATCCACGGCGCCTCGCACTCGCTCCTGGACTACAACCGCGCCGGCATCCCGCTCATCGAGATCGTCACCAAGCCGATCGAGGGAGCGGGCGAGCGCGCCCCCGAGGTCGCCAAGGCGTACGTGGCGGAGCTGCGCGAGGTCATCAAGGCGCTCGACGTCTCCGAGGCCCGGATGGACAAGGGCCAGATGCGCTGCGACGTCAACCTGTCGCTGCGTCCGCACGGTGTCGAGAAGTTCGGCACGCGTTCGGAGACCAAGAACGTCAACTCGCTGCGGTCCGTCGAGCGGGCCGCCCGCTTCGAGATCCAGCGGCACGCGGCGGTGCTGTCCTCGGGCGGCACGATCGTGCAGGAGACCCGTCACTTCCACGAGGAGGACGGCTCGACCACCGCCGGGCGCATCAAGGACAACGCCGAGGACTACCGCTACTTCCCCGAGCCGGACCTCGTGCCGGTGGCCCCGGCGCGCGCCTGGGTCGAGGAGCTGCGTGCCGGGCTTCCCGAAATGCCGCGGGTGCGGCGCAACCGGCTCCGCGAGGAGTGGGGTGTGTCCGAGCACGACATGCAGTCGATGCTCAACGCGGGCGCCGTCGACCCGATCGTCGCGACGATCGCCGCCGGGGCGGATGCGGCGGGGGCCCGTAAGTGGTGGATGGGCGAGCTCGCCCGCAACGCCAACGAGCGCGGGGTCACCCTGGACGAGCTGCCCGTCACGCCGGCGCAGGTCGCGCGGGTCGTGGCGCTCGTCGCCGCGGGCGACCTCAACGACAAGCTCGCCCGTCAGGTCATCGAGGGTGTCCTCGCGGGTGAGGGCGACCCCGACGCGGTCGTCGAGAAGCGCGGCCTGAAGGTCGTCTCCGACGAGGGCGCGCTGGGCGCGGCCGTGGACGAGGCGATCGCGTCGAACGCGGCGATCGCGGACAAGATCCGGGGCGGGAAGGTCGCGGCGGTGGGTGCGCTGGTCGGTGCGGTCATGAAGACCACGCGTGGTCAGGCCGACGCGGGGCGTGTGAAGCAGCTCATCCTGGAGAAGCTGGGCGTCGAGGGCTGACCCCTCCGCCCCCGAGGGGGCGGCCCCGCCGGCCTGGCCCGACGGAGCCGCCCTTTCGCATGCCCCGTGGCTCCGCCCCAGAGCCAGTACCGCGCCTTGAGGGCGCTCGTCCTCAATCGCCGGACGGGCTGAGGATGCCGAGACTGGGCACTCTGCCAAGGTCAACCCCGCCAGGGGCGCGGGGAACTGCGCGAGATGCGGGCACGGTCCGCACCCGAAAGCGGGGTTGCCCGGGGCTCCGCCCCAGACCCCGCCGGACGGGCTGAGGGTGCCCACGCTGGGCACCCTGCCAAGGGCAACCCACCCAGGGGGCGCGCAAAACTGCGCCGGGCGGGGTTGGACTTTTGGGGGGAGGGCTTGGACGTTCATCCGCGGGTCCGGGCGGGGCCTTCTGGGGGACACCCTGGGTCACTAGCGTTCCCCCGTACGCCCCATACCGCCCGGGAGGACCCCTTGACCACGGACAACGCAGGCGCAGCCACCGGCTTCTCACGGCGCCGCCTGCTCGCCCTCGGCGGAGGTGCCCTCGGCGTCGCCACCGCCGGCTCGCTGCTGCCCCCCTCGCTGCAGACGGCGATGGCCGCGGGGCCGCCCGCCGGCGGGATGAGCGCGGTCAAGCACGTCGTGATCCTCATGCAGGAGAACCGGTCCTTCGACCACTACTTCGGCACCCTGCGCGGCGTACGCGGCTTCGGTGACCGCAACGCCCTCCAACTCCCCTCCGGCAAGCCCGTGTTCGAGCAGCCGGGCCCGCTCGGCAGCACCGTCCTGCCGTTCCCCGTGCGCGGCGCCGCCGCCGCCCAGCACAAGGACCTCCAGTACATAGGCGCCCTCGACCACTCCTGGAGCGGCGGCGCCAAAGCCTGGAACACCGGCTGGATGGACAACTGGGTCTCCGCCAAGACCTCGGCGACGATGGCGTACTACGACCGCCAGGACATCCCGCTGCACTACGAACTCGCCGACACCTTCACCGTCTGCGACGCCTACCACTCCTCCATCCACAGCTCCACCAGCCCCAACCGCAACCACTTGTGGAGTGGGAAGACGGGCTATGAACCCCATGGGCAGCGGGCCGTCGGCAACGATGCCTACGACGAGGGGACCCATCCCGGGTACGACTGGGGCACCTACGCCGAGCGGCTCGACAAGGCCGGGCGGAGCTGGAAGACGTACACCGAGTGGGAGAACTTCACCGACAACCAGATCGAGTTCTTCACCACCTTCAAGGCCATCGCCCGCAAGGCGCTCGCCAAGACGGGTGGGCACACGTTCATGGAGTCCTTCTACGCGGTCGTCCGATCCACCCCGGACGATGCCGAGCGGCAGCGGCTGCTCGGGCTGCTCGACCAGGGCGTCGCCACCCTCACCAAGTCCGAACGCCGCCTGTTCGAGCGGGGGTTGAGGCGCGTACCGACCGGCACGCTCGCCGACGCCTTCGGCAAGGACGTCGCGAACGGCACCCTGCCCGAGGTCTCCTATCTGGTGCCCTCCGCGCTCGACTCCGAGCACCCGAGCGTCTCCTCGCCCGTGCACAGCGCCACCATCGTCTACAAGGTGCTCGACGCGCTCGGCAAGCACCCCGACGTCTGGCGGCACACCGTCGTCCTCATCAACTACGACGAGAACGACGGCTTCTTCGACCACGTGCCGCCGCCCGTCGCCCCGCCCGAGGTCGCCGACGAGCAGTGGCAGGGCAAGCCGACCGGGCTCGGCGCACGCGTGCCGATGCTCGTCGTCTCGCCCTGGAGCGTGGGCGGATACGTCTGCTCCGAGGTCTTCGACCACACGTCGGTCATCCGTTTCCTGGAGCGCTGGACGGGGGTGCGCGAGCCCAACATCAGCGCGTGGCGCCGCACCGTCACCGGCGACCTCACCTCCGCCTTCGACTTCACCCGCGGCAGGCCGCAGCCCGCCGTGGCCCGGCCCGGGCCCATCCCGCCGCTGAGCGGACGCTGGAAGCCCGTGCCGCCCGCCGAGCAGCACATGCCCGTACAGGAGGAAGGCACCCGGCCCGCCCGGCCGCTGCCCTACCAGCCGGACGCCTACGCACGCATCACCCAGGGCGCGCTCCAGGTGCAGCTCAGCAACAACGGGCGGTCCAGTGCCCACTTCGCGCTCTACCCGTACGCCAAGGAGTTCGCGGCGCCGCAGCACAAGGACGTCCGGGGCACGGCGCAGTGGAGCGTGCCGGCGGCCGGTGGGGGTTACAAGTTCACGGTGACCGGGCCCAACGGGTTCCGGCGCGAGTTCGAGGGCGCCGCGGCCACGGACACCGCCGAGATGACCACGTACCTCGACCACCATGACCGCGACATCCATCTGACGCTCCGCAACCGCGGCCGGGCACCGGTCACCTTCACCGTCCGGCCGCTCGGCTACGCGGACGAGGCCGACCTGCGGGACTGGAAGCGGACCGTCACGGTCAAGCCGGGCCGCAGCCGCACGGTGGTGCACTCCGCCGCCGACGCGCACGGCTGGTACGACCTCGAAGTGACCGCGGACGGCCCCGGCCCCACCCCGTTCCGCAGGCGCCTCATGGGCCACATCGAGAACGGCCGCCCCAGCGTGTCGGGCTGACCCCGCAGGGAGAGGCGGGCAGCCGGGGCCCCCACCCCACCGGCGTAGGGGTCCCTCCGCCCCACCGGTGTGCGGCCGTGCGAGGGTTGCCGGGCGGCCGGCGGCCCTCGCAGGAGCGCCGGTTCGCGCCGTGACCATGCAGGCGTACGCAGATGGAGGAGCGGGATGTTCGCACGATCGCTGGGGAACGACGGGGCCGAACTGTGCCCCCTCGAACCGTGGCAGGCCGAGGAGTTCCTCGCCCACATGGACCGGGGGCGCGACTTCGTCGGCACCTACATCCCCCTGCCCGATGTCGCGGCCGACCTGACCTCGGCCCGCGCCTACCTCCAGCTCTACGCGGACAAGGCGGCCGCGGACACCGGGCGCCTGTACGGCATCCGGCTCGACGGAGTCCTCGTCGGCGGGGTCATGTTCCGGACCTTCGACGCGGCGCGGGGCGCCTGCGAGGTCGGCTGCTGGCTGGAGCCGGCGGCGGTCGGGCGTGGCCTGATCACCCGCGCGGCCACCCTCCTCATCGACTGGGCCGTAGACGCGCGCGGCATCCACCGCGTCGAGTGGCTGGCCTCGGCCGAGAACACCCCGAGCATCGACGTGGCCAAGCGGCTCGGCATGACCAGGGACGGGGTGCTCCGCGAGAGCTACCTGTACCGAGGGGTGCGGCACGACAGCGAGGTCTGGGCGGTCCTCGCCCACGAGTGGCGGGCGGCCCGCGCGGGCCGCTGACGGTGGGGCCGCGCCGATGTACGAGCGGGGCTGTGCCCATGCGCGGGTGGGGCCGCCCTGCCGACGTACGAGTGGGGCGGGGCGGGGCGTTAAGGGAGCTCTCAGCGGACTCTCAGAAACGGCCCCTAGCGTGCCCGGTATGAACGCCACCCCCGCCACGACGAAGACCGACGCCGAGACCGAGCCCACGACGGACGCTGAGACCAAGGGCGCGGCCACCACCGAGGGCGCGGCCACCACCGAGGGCGCGGCCACCACCGAGGCCACGTCCACCACCGGGGGAGCGACGGCCGAAGCGGCCCCGGGCGCCCCCGCCGCCACCGCCACCGGCACCCCGGATGCCGACGCGTCCGAGCACCTCCATGAGGAAGGCATGGCCGACGACATCCACGACGGCGAAGCCGACGCCGTTGCCGTCAGCCGTCCGGGCTTCGGCGCGGGCGCGGCCGCCGTCGTCGCCGGCGCGCTCGGCGCGGTGTCGCTCAGCGGCACCTGGATGGGCAAGACGCTCTCGGAGCGCGCCACCCTCGTGGGGCAGATCAAGACCTCCCAGACCGGCACCGCGGCCCAGCAGATCCAGGAAATCTACGGCAACTCCTGGCACACCACCGCCCTGGTCAACGGCGTCTTCGCGCTGCTCGCCCTGATCGTCGGCGCCGCCGTGCTCGCCCGCCCCGCGTTCGGGACGCCGGGCCGCTCCGAGCAGCCGGTGTGGGTCAAGGCCGTCGCCCTGGCCGGTGTCGTCCTCGGCGTCATCGGCCTGCTCATCTCCGTGGGCATGTACGTCGACCTGTTCGCGGCGCTGCCCAGCACCAAGGGCTGAGACCCGGGCGCACATCCCGAGCCGCCTAAGGCGCCAACGCCCCGCCTTAGGCGGCTCCGGTCCATCATCCGGACCGTCTAAGGCGGCGGCCGCGTACAGATGCGGCACACGCCCGATGTGGCAGTGGCCCCTGGGGGACGAGAGTTGAGGCATCGCAAGGAGCCCGGAACACCGGGCCCGGGCGAACCACCTCAACCGCGTCAGGCACACCCCAGGAGCAATGAGATGTACGACTACGAGATCTTCAAGTCCCACCAGGCCGACCTGCTGCGCCGCGCCGACCAGGAGCGCCTGGCGCGCCAGGTCCGCCGGGACGCGCGCCGCGCCGGACGGCGCAGTGGCGACAACGGCCCGGAGGGGCAGGTGAGTTCAGTGCGGAGCCGCTTCGTACGGGCTGCGTGAACGACCCCGGCCGCCCTGATGCCCACCACTCCGGCCCACCCGGCCGTCCCGCCCCCGGGCCGCCCGGCCACCTTGGATCCGGGGCACCCGGCCTCCTCAGGTCCGGGCCACCGGCCCGCCTCGGCCCCGGCTCACCCGGCGGACTCGCCCTCGGGCCGCCTGGCCCCCTCGGGTCCGGCGGCCCGGGCCGTCGCCGGTACCCCGGCCTCCTCCGAGGTCGCCTCCCCGGCAGGGGGCGGGGGCGGACCGGCCGCCCCGATGTCGTTGGGCTGTGCGATGCTCGGCGGCGTGGAGACCAGGTCAGTCAGTCCCGTGTTCGTCGGCCGCGCCGATGAGTTGCGGACATTGAACGAAGCGCTCGCGCGCGCCGCCGCCCCTCAGGGCGAGCCGCAGGCGCTGCTCGTCGGCGGCGAGGCCGGGGTCGGCAAGACCAGGCTCGTCGAGGAGTTCACCGACGCTGCCTGCGCGGCCGGCGCCGTGATCGCCATCGGCGGCTGCGTCGAGGTGGGCGCCGACGGGCTGCCCTTCGCCCCCTTCTCGGCCGCGCTGCGCGCCCTGCGCCGCCGGCTGCCCGACGAGCTGGCCGCCGCGGCCGACGGCCAGGAGGAGGAGCTCGCGCTGCTCCTGCCCGAGCTGGCCAAGCCGGGCCTCCCCCTCGCGCGCGAGGACGGCTCCGCCCGGCTCTTCGAGCTCACCGTGCGGATGCTGGAGCGGATCGCCGCCGACCGCACCGTCGTCCTCGTCCTCGAAGACCTGCACTGGGCCGACGCCTCCACCCGCCACCTGCTCGCCTACCTCTTCCGCACCCTGCGGCGCGGCCGGCTCGTCGTCGTCGCGACCTACCGCGCCGACGACATCCACCGTCGCCACCCGCTGCGCCCGCTCCTCGCCGAGCTCGACCGGCTGCGCAGCGTGCGCCGCATCGAACTGCCCCGCTTCACCCGCGCCGAGGTCCGCCACCAGCTCGCCGGAATCCGCGCGGCCGAACCCGAACAGCGCCTGGTGGACGAGATCTTCGAGCGCTCCGACGGCAACGCCTTCTTCGTCGAGGAACTCGTCGTGTGCGGGGACGCGGGCACCACCTGCGCCGGTTTGAGCGACTCGCTGCGCGACCTGCTGCTGGTCCGCGTCGAGAGCCTGCCCGACGACGCCCAGCAGGTGGTGCGGGTCGCCGCCGAGGGCGGCTCCACCGTCGAGTACCCGCTGCTCGCCGCGGTCACCCGGCTCTCCGAGGACAAACTCATCGAGGCGCTGCGGACCGCCGTCGGCGCCAACATCCTGCTCCCCGCGCCGGACGGCGACGGCTACCGCTTCCGCCACTCCCTGATGCGCGAAGCGGTCAGCGACGACCTTCTGCCCGGCGAGTCCTCGCGTCTCAACCGGCGTTACGCCGAGGCACTCGAAGCCGACCCGTCGCTGGTGCGGGCCGACGAGCACACCACCCGGCTCGCCACGTACTGGTACCACGCGCACGACGCCGCCAAGGCGCTGCCCGTCGTGCTGAGCGCCTCCGTCGAGGCCCGCCGCCGGCACGCCTACGCGGAGCAACTGCGGCTGCTTTCCCGGGCGATGGAGCTGTGGGACGGCGTTCCCGAGGAGATACGCGACCGGCTCAGGCCGCTGGACCACGTCGGTTCGTACCCGGCCTGCGGCTGCGCCCCCGAGAGCGCCGCCCCGCTGCGTTACCTCGATCTGCTCGCCGAGTCCGTCGAGGCGGCCCGCCTCTGCGGCGACCGCGAACGCGCCCTGAAGCTCGCCAAGAAGGCCCTGCGACTCATCGACGCCGAGCGCGACGACCACTCCGCCGAGCGCAACGTCCGCTCCGCCGACGGCGACCGGTCCACCACGGGCGCGAGGTCCGCCCAGGGCGCCGGCTCCGCCGGCAACGATCCGCTGCGCGCGGCCTGGTTCTGGATCCAGCTCTCCCGCCTCATGCAGAGCCTGGGCCGCGGCGACGGCTGGGCCGAGATCGCCACCGCTCAGGAGCTGGTGCGCGGCCTGCCGCCGTCCCCCGTCCACGCCGAGGTGCTCGCCACCGCCGCCGGCTGGCGCATGCTGCACAACCCCGGCGCGGAATCCCTCGCCGAGGCCGAACAGGCCGTCGCCTATGCCCGGTTGGTGCAGACTGAGGAGATCGAGCTCAAGGTCACCCTGACCCTCGGCACCCTCCTGCTCGACTCCGGATCGGTCGAGGAGGGGCTCGCCACGATGCGCAGGGTGATCGACCGCACCCTCGAACTCGGCTTGGTGGGCGAGGCCGGCCGCGGCCATGTGAACCTCTGCTCCGGCCTGGAGTCCATCGGCCGCTCCGCCGACGCCGTGCGCGTCGCGGACGACGGGGTGCGCCTGGCCCAGCAGTACGGCCTGCTCGACAACGAGGCCTGGGTGCAGGCCAACCGTGCCGAGTCCCTGTTCGTGCTCGGCCGCTGGGCGGAGGCCGCCGACTCCATCGAGCGGGCCCGGCGCACCGCGGTGAGCGCCAAACCGCTCGGCAAAGCGATCTTGCACCGGGCCGAACTCGCCCTGCGTCTGGGTGAGTTGGACCAGGCTGCGGCCTGTCTCGCCGACGCGCACGCCGCGTTCGGCGGCTACGACCCGATGGCCCAGCACACCATCCCGCTCGCCCGGATCGCCCTGGACTGCGCGGCCGCCCACGGCCGTATCGAGGAGGCCCGCGCCGAGCTGGCCCGCGTCACCGAGCCCGGTTTCCCGCTCGGCACCCAGCGCTACGCCTGGCCGCTGCTCGCGGCCGCCGCCGGGATGGAAGCCGATGTACGGGGCCTGCCGTCGGCCGAGCAGGGCCGGGCCGCGGCGCTCGACCTCATCCGTACGACGGCCAAGAGGCTGCCGACCGGCGCCCCCGCGTGGGAGGCGTACGCCCTGGTCGTCGCCGCGGAACTCCACCGCGCCGAGGACCGTGACGCCGCGGGTGACTGGGAGGCGGCCGCCCACGCGCTGCGGCCCCTGTGCCGCCCCTACGAGCTGGCCCAGGTCTGCCACCGCTGGGCCGCGGCGCTGCTCGCGGAGGGCGGCGACCGCGAGACCGTCGCAACCCTGCTGCGCCAGGCCCACGCCGAAGCCGAGCGCCTCGGCGCCCGCCCGCTGCGTGAACAGCTGGAGCTTCTCGCGCGCCGCGCCCGTCTCTCGCTGGCCGCCCCGGATCCGATGGTCCCCGACGAGCCCGCCGACCCGGTGGAGGCGCTCGGCCTCACCAGCCGCGAGCAAGACGTTCTGCGCTTGGTGTCGGCGGGGCACACCAACCGCCAGATCGCCGAAGAGCTGTACATCGCGCCGAAGACGGCGAGCGTGCACGTCTCCAACATCCTTGCCAAGCTGGGGGTTTCGGGCCGCGGTGAGGCGGCGGCCCTCGCTCACCGGCTCAACCTCTTCCAGGACGGGGCGGCGTCCGTCTCCGTCCCCTGACCCCTACGTGACGTCCAGCTCCAGGATGCGGTCGTCGCCGGGCTTGGGGGTGCCGCGCGAATCGGTGTTGTTGGTGAGCACCCAGAGCTTTCCGGTCCCGGCCGCGAGTACGGTGCGCAGCCGCCCGTACTGGCCGGTCAGGAACGCCTCGGGGGCGGCGAGTGCCTTGGTGCCGTTGAGCGGGACGCGCCACAGCCGCTCGCCCTTGAGCGCGGCCAGCCACACCGAGCCGTCGGCGAACGCGATCCCGCTGGGGGAGGCCTCCGAGGTCTTCCACTGGGCGACGGGATCGACGTACCCGGGCTTGCCGCCCCGGCCCTCCACCACGGGCCAGCCGTAGTTCTTGCCGGGCTCGATGTAATTGAGCTCGTCCCACGTATCCTGCCCGAACTCCGAGGCCCACAGCCGGTTTTCGCCGTCCCAGGCGAGGCCCTGCACATTGCGGTGCCCGGGGGAGTACACGACGGAGTCCGCCTCCGGATTGCCGTACGCGGGCTGTCCGTCGGGGGTCATCCGCAGGATCTTCCCGCCGAGCGACGCCTTGTCCTGGGCGAGGCCGCGGTCGCCCGTCTCGCCGGTTCCGGCGTAGAGCATCCGGTCGGGGCCGAAGGCGATCCGCCCGCCGTTGTGCACGGCGCCCTTGGGAATCCCGCGCAGGATCGTGTCGGGCGCCCCCAGCTGCTCGCCCGCGGGCCGCTTCGGGTCGTAGAACATCCGGGCGATGCGGTTGTCGGACTCGGTGGTGAAGTACGCGTAGACGAGGTGGTCGGCGCCGTACGTGGGGGACAGGGCGAGGCCGAGCAGGCCGCCCTCGCCCTGGTGGTCGACGCCCGGCACGCTGCCCACGGCGGCCTTCGCACCGGTCGTGGTGTCCACCCGCAGGACGGAACCGTCGTCACGGGAGCCGACGAGGAGCCCGCCTTCGGGAAGCGCCGCGATGCCCCAGGGCGACTTCAGATCCTGGGCGACGGTCCTGACCACCTTCACCGAGCCCTTGGCGGGCGGGAGTTGGACGGTGGGCGTCGCGGCCGGCGCGGACGCCTTCGCTCCGGACCCGGAGGCCGCGCCCTGGCCGTGCGGCTGCGGAGAGCCGGAGGAGCAGCCGGCCGCGAGCAGGAGCGCGGCTGCGGCCAGGGCGGTGGCCACGGTGGTTCGTCGCACGGTGGTGGTTCCCTTCGACGGGGTCGATGCGCTGGTCCCATTCTGTCGGCCCGGCCGCCCACGGTCCCGCCCCGCCCGGTCGCCCGCCGCGCCGGAGTGTCCGCGTGGCCCGACCCCCGCTCAGTCGCGGGCCGCCGGGAGCGCCGCCAGGTCCGCCAAGTCGCGTGGGGTGAGGGAGAGTTCGGCCGCGCGGGCGTTTTCGCGTACCCACTGCGCGCGCTTGGCGCCGGGTACGGGGACGACCTGGTCGCCCAGGCGCAGCAGCCAGGCCAGCGCCACCTGCCCCGGGGTCGCGCCGTGCCGCTCGGCGATCCGGCGCAGGCCCGCCACCACGGGCTGGTTGGCCGCCATCATCTCCGCCGTGAAGCGGGGGTGGCGGGCCCGTATGTCGTCCGGTTCGAAGCCCTGGCCCGGGGTGAGCGTGCCGGTCAGGAAGCCGTTGCCCAGCGGCATCGCGGCGAGCAGGGCCACACCGCGCGGCGTGCACCACGGCAGCAGCGCGTCGAGGGCCTCCCGCGACCAGACGGACAGCTCCGCCTGCACGGCGGCGACCGGGAAGACCTGCTGCACGCGCCGGAGCAGCCGCACCGTCGACTCGTACCGGCCCACGTGCAGCCCGTGCACCCCCGCCACCGGGGTCGTGCGCCGCACCGCCCGCGCGCCCATCGCGCTGAGCCCGAGCGCCCGTACCTTCCCCGCGCTCACCAGCTCCGCCATCGCGCCCCAGGTCTCCTCGACGGGGACCTCGGGGTCGGCGCGGTGCAGCAGGTACAGGTCGATGACGTCGGTCCCGAGCCGTCGCAGCGACGCGTCGCAGGCCCGACGCACATACCCGGGGCGGCCGTTGGCGACCACGTGCTGGTCGCCGCCGACCAGGAGCCCGCACTTGGTGGCGACGAACGCCTCGGCCCTGCGCTCCTTGAGGACCCGCCCGATCAACAGCTCGTTGGTGAACGGGCCGTACATGTCGGCGGTGTCCAGCAGGTTCGAGCCGGTGTCGAGCGCCGCGTGCAGGGCCCCGAGCGAGCTTTCCAGGTCCTGTTGCGAGCGGCTGTAGCCCCAGCTCATCGGCATGCAGCCGAGCCCGATCGCACCCGCCCGCAGGGCCCCCGCCCCGATTGTCCTGCGCTCCACCTGGCCGGATCCCTCCCTCGTCGCTCCCCAAAGTAACCTCTGGCCTGCGCGTTGCTTCGCATAGCCTCCTGACCATGAGCGCAGACGTGTGGATCCCTTTCGACCCGGCCGATGTCCCGGGCCTGCCCGACACCCTCGACTACCGCGTCTGGGACGGCGGCCCGGACTTCCCCGCCGACCCGGCCGACTGCGCCGTCTATGTGGTCCCGTACATGAAGCCGTCCCAGATCGCGGTCCGCCCGCTCGCCGCCATGACCGGGCTGCGGGTCGTGCAGACGCTGACCGCAGGCATCGACCACGTGCAGCCCGGCATCGGCCTGCTGCCGCCCGGCGTACGCCTGTGCAACGCGCGCGGCGTCCACGAGGCGTCCACCGCCGAGCTGACCCTGACCCTCGTCCTCGCCTCGCTGCGCGGGATCCCGGGGTTCGTCCGGGGCCAGGACAAGCAGGAGTGGCGGTCGGGGTTCTATCCCGCCCTCGCCGACAAGTCGGTCCTGATCGTCGGGTACGGGTCGATCGGCGCCGCCATCGAGGACCGGCTCGCACCCTTCGAGTGTGCGCGGGTGGCGCGCGTCGCGCGCTCCTCGCGCACCACGGAGCGCGGCGCGGTGCACCCCTGGACCGAGCTGCCCGCCCTGCTCCCGGACGCGGACGTCGTCATCGTCTGCACCCCGCTGACCGAACAGACGAAGGGCCTGGTGGACGCGGCATTCCTGAGTCGGCTCAAGGACGGGGCGCTCCTGGTGAACGTCGCGCGCGGGCCGGTCGTGGAGACCGAGGCGCTCCTTGCCGAACTGAAGTCCGGACGGCTGCACGCGGCACTGGATGTCACCGACCCCGAACCCCTGCCCGCGGGACACCCGTTGTGGACCGCTCCGAATGTTCTCATCAGCCCCCACGTGGGCGGTTCGAGCTCCGCCTTCCTGCCCCGCGCCAAGCGTCTGCTCGCCGCTCAGCTCACCCGCTTCGCGGCCCAAGAGCCGCTCGCCAACGTGGTTCTGACGACGGATCAGTAACGCTCCGCAGCGGTTCGGGTGCACCGGGTGCCTTCGCGACTGCACGCTGTCACGGAGCGTATAGGGACTATGTCCCTGAGTGACGAGACTGGTGTATCGTCCCGACCGGGGGCCGGCGCCGTGCGTCTACGGCGCGGGCGAGCGATCACTGCGAGGGGGGCGACGGGCGATGCACGGCCAATGGACGAACGATCCGACGCGGCGGAGCCGTCTGCGGCAACTTCGCCGCGCGCATCGCACAGCGATGCACCGCGGTGGAGCGGCGACCGCCGAGGCGATAAGCGGAACAACGACGAACGGCGCCCGGAAGCACGGCCTGTGGGCCGGCGATTCCACGGTCCGGCCCCGGCCGGAGGGGACCCCGTTGCGGGCCCGGTGGCGTGGAGCGGTCCGGTGAGCGCGCCGGGTGCGATTCTCACCCGACCCCCGATGGCCGGCGGCGGGACCGGCATGGTCTCCCAAGTGATCCTGGCGCTGATCTGTGCGGGATATGCCACCGGCGCATTCCTGGGCTGGGGTTCCGATGAACTCGCCCTGATCATGGGCGACTTCGGGCTCGCCAGCGCGGCCCTGATCGCCGCGGTCTCCTGCTTCCTGTACGCGCGGGACGCGGCGGAGAGCGAGAGCAGCTTTCGGCCGGCCTGGCTGCTGTTCTCCTTCTCCTCCGCCATGGCCGCCTGCGGCAACGGCGTCTGGGGCTGGTACGAGGTGGTGCTGCGGCGCCAGGTGCCCACCCCCTCGCCCGCCGACTTCTTCTTCCTCTGCTTCGCGCCGCCCGCCATCGTGGGCCTGCTCGTCCTCGCCAAACGCCCCGTCACCAGGGCCGGTTGGGTCTGTCTCGGGCTCGACTCCTGGCTCATCGGCGGCTCCCTGCTCACCCTGTCCTGGAGCCTCGCCCTCGCCCGCACGGCCCACGAGGGCGAGGGTGAGGGCGTCGCGCACGCCACCCTCACCCTCGCCTATCCGCTGCTCGACATCGTGCTGGTCTCCATGGTGCTCGCGCTGCACTTCCGGCGTTCGTCGGCCAACCGGTCCGCGGTGAACACCGCGATCGCGGCGCTCGCCCTGACCGTGCTGTGCGACGCCCTGTTCACCTCGCCGCTGCTGCGCGAGCACTACCGCTCGGGCCAGCTCCTCGACGCCGGCTGGTTCGCCGGCTCGCTGCTGCTCGGCTACGCACCCTGGGGCGCCCGCAGGCTGCCCCCGGCGCCGCCGCCCCGGCCGGCCATGGCCCCGCTCGCCGCGCGGCCCGCCGTCGGCCGCGGCCGCACGCGCCCCCTGCCGGCGACCCGGCCGCTCGCCAGCTCGCTCGCCGCGCTCACGCCGTACCTCGCGGCCGCCGTGTGCACCCTGGGCATCCTCTACAACGTCATCGAGGGTCACCGCGTCGACCGGATGGTGGTCTTCACCGGCTGCACCGTCGTACTCGCCCTGGTCGTCCGCCAGGGCATCATGCTGCTCGACAACATCGCGCTCACCCACGAACTGGCCCAGAAGGAGAACCACTTCCGCTCCCTGGTGCAGGGATCGAGCGACGTCATCATGATCGCCGCCCCCACCGGCATGCTGCGGTACGTGAGCCCCGCCGCCGCCGGTGTCTACGGGCGGGACGCGGAGGAGCTGGTCGGCTCCGAGCTCGCCTCGCTCATCCACCCCGAGGACCTCGGCCGGGTGGTGCACGAGGTGCGCCGCTTCCTCGCGGCGCCGCCCGCCGACGAGCCCACGACACGGATCGAGTGCCGCTTCAAGTCGGGGACCGGCGAGTGGCTCAACGTGGAGTCGACCGTCAACCGCCATCAGGGCGGGCTCATCCTCAACAGCCGCGACGTGACCGAACGCGTCCGGCTCCAGGCGCAGTTGGAGCACAACGCCGAGCACGACCCGCTCACCGACCTGCCCAACCGCGCCCTGTTCACCAAGCGGGTCCGCAAGGCGCTCGGCGGGCGGCGCACCACCGACCCCGGCACCGCCGTGCTCTTCATCGACCTCGACGGCTTCAAACAGGTCAACGACACCATCGGCCACCAGGCCGGCGATGAACTGCTCATCCAGGCCGCCCGCCGCCTCCACGACTCCGTCCGCGCGGGCGACACCGCGGCCCGGCTCGGCGGCGACGAGTTCGCCGCGCTGATCCTCGGCGACGGCACCCGCGACCGGTCGGCCCGTGAGTACCACGTCCGGGAGATCGCCGACCGGCTGCGTCTGACCCTCTCGCAGCCCTACCAGATCGACGGCAACGAGGTCCGCGTCGCCGCCTCCATCGGCGTCGCCTTCGCCGAGCCCGGCGTCGGCGCGGGGGAGCTGCTGCGCAACGCCGACCTCGCGATGTACCGGGCCAAGAAGGGCGGCAAGAACCGGGTCGAGCTGTACGCCCCCCAGATGCAGGCCGAGGTGGTCCGCAAGTCGGAGCTCGCCGCCCGGCTGCGTACGGCGCTGAGCGACGGCGAATTCGTCGTGCTGCACCAGCCCGTCGTCGACCTCACCACCGGTGCGGTCTCCGCCGTCGCCGCCCAGGCCCGCTGGCGCTCCGCACAGGGCATCCTGTTCACCCCGGCCGAGTTCCTGCGGGTCGCCGACGAGAGCGAGCGCGCCGCCGAGCTGGGGCGCTGGCTGCTCGAAGAGGCCGTGGAGCTCGCCGCCGAGCGCAGGCGGGCGGGGCTCGCCGCACCCGTGTCGGTCCGCCTGTCGGCCCGGCGCCTGCTCGACAAATCACTGCCGATCGGCGTCCTCGAAACCCTGCTCGCCCGGCACGGACTGCCCTCGGGCGCCCTGATCATCGAGCTCGCCGACAGCGACCCGAGGATCTCCTTCGACGAGCTGGAGCGGCGCCTCGTAGGCCTGCGCAGGCTCGGCGTGCGGATCGCGCTCGACGGGTTCGGCAGCGGCTACGCGGCGATCAACGCGCTGCGCCGGCTCCCCATCGACCTGCTGAAACTGGACCGGGGGCTCGTCGAGGGCGTCGTCGAATCGGCCAGACTGCACAAGATCACCGCGGGGCTGCTCAGGATCGCCTGCGACCTCGGCATGCAATCGGTCGCCGACGGGCTCGACGCGCCGGAGCAGGTCCTCGCGCTGCGGGCCATGGGGTGCACCCACGGGCTCGGCATGGCGTTCTCCGGCCCGCTCGACGAGTACCGGCTGCGGCGGTCCCTCGCGCGCGGCGAGTTCCCGGTGCCGGGCGGGGCCGCGCTGCCCGTGCTCAGTGGCTTGAGCCGGCCCCTGCTCGGCTCACATGATGAGACGCCCGTCCCACCTACTTGACACCACCAGCGCGCCGGGGGGAGGGTCAATGCCATGCGCACCCGAATTCTCGTACTTGGAAAGCGCGTCGGCTGAAGCGGAGCCCCATGCAGGCTCCGCAGACCGCACCCGACGCGCTCCCCTCGCTTGCCTCACGGCACGAGGGGTTTTTTGTTGCACTGGCACCCCTCAAGCACCACCGAAGTCTTGACCAAACCCCCGCAAAAACCCTCAGCTTCGAGAAGAGAATGCCGATGACCGAGCAGGCCACCGGGGCCCACCATCCGCAGCCGCGGCCCCGTAACGGCGGACACCAGTCCGCGACCGTCGAGCACGTCACGGGCGCGAAGTCCCTCATCCGTTCTCTCGAGGAGGTCGGGGCGGAGGTCGTGTTCGGCATCCCCGGCGGTGCCATCCTGCCGGCGTACGACCCGATGATGGACTCCACCCGGGTCCGCCACGTCCTGGTCCGCCACGAGCAGGGCGCGGGCCACGCGGCCACCGGTTACGCCCAGGCCACCGGCAAGGTCGGCGTGTGCATGGCGACCTCGGGTCCGGGCGCCACCAACCTGGTCACCCCGATCGCCGACGCGCACATGGACTCGGTGCCGCTGGTCGCGATCACCGGCCAGGTCTCCTCCAAGGCGATCGGCACGGACGCCTTCCAGGAGGCGGACATCGTCGGCATCACGATGCCGATCACCAAGCACAACTTCCTGGTCACCAAGGCCGAGGACATCCCGCGCACCATCGCCGAGGCCTTCCACATCGCCTCGACCGGCCGCCCGGGCCCCGTCCTGGTCGACATCGCCAAGGACGCCCTCCAGGCACAGACCACGTTCGCGTGGCCGCCGCAGACGGACCTGCCGGGCTACCGGCCGGTCACCAAGCCGCACGCCAAGCAGATCCGTGAGGCCGCCAAGCTGATCGTGGCGGCCAAGCGCCCGGTCCTGTACGTCGGCGGCGGCGTCCTGAAGGCCGGCGCGACCGCCGAGCTGAAGGTCCTCGCGGAGCTCACCGGAGCGCCCGTCACCACCACCCTGATGGCGCTCGGCGCCTTCCCCGACAGCCACCCGCTGCACGTGGGAATGCCCGGCATGCACGGTGCGGTCACCGCCGTCACCGCCCTGCAGAAGTCGGACCTGCTCATCGCGCTCGGCACCCGCTTCGACGACCGCGTCACCGGCAAGCTGGACAGCTTCGCACCATTCGCCAAGATCATCCACGCGGACATCGACCCGGCCGAGATCGGCAAGAACCGCGAGGTCGACGTCCCGATCGTGGGCGACGCCCGCGAGGTCATCGCCGACCTGGTCCAGGCCGTCCAGGCCGAGTACTCCGAGGGCCACAAGGGCGACTACACCGCCTGGTGGAAGGATCTCAACCGCTGGCGCGAGACGTACCCGCTGGGCTACGACGAGCCGAACGACGGCACGCTCTCCCCGCAGCGCGTCATCCAGCGCCTCGGCGAGCTGGCGGACGCGGACACCATCTACGCGGCCGGCGTCGGCCAGCACCAGATGTGGGCCGCGCACTTCGTCAACTACGAACTGCCCGCCACCTGGCTCAACTCCGGCGGCGCCGGAACCATGGGCTACGCGGTCCCCGCCGCCATGGGTGCCAAGGCCGGACAGCCGGACCGCATGGTCTGGGCGATCGACGGCGACGGCTGCTTCCAGATGACCAATCAGGAACTGACCACCTGCGCGCTCAACAACATCCCGATCAAGGTCGCCATCATCAACAACGGCGCCCTCGGGATGGTCCGCCAGTGGCAGACCCTGTTCTACAACCAGCGCTACTCCAACACGGTGCTGCACTCCGGCCCCGAGGACGGCATCGCCACCGAGGGCAAGCCCAGCGGCGGCACCCGCGTCCCGGACTTCGTCAAGCTGTCCGAGGCGATGGGCTGTTACGCGATCCGCTGTGAGCGCCCCGAGGACCTGGACAAGGCGATCCAGGAGGCCAACTCGATCAACGACCGCCCCGTCGTGATCGACTTCATCGTCCACGAGGACGCCCAGGTGTGGCCGATGGTCGCCGCCGGCACCTCCAACGACGAGGTCATGGCCGCCCGCGGAGTCCGTCCCGACTTCGGCGACAACGAAGACGACTGAGAGCTGTAGGAAGAGGTAAGAGGCTCATGTCCACCAAGCACACGCTCTCGGTCCTGGTCGAGAACACCCCCGGCATCCTGGCCAGGATCGCCGCGCTGTTCTCCCGCCGCGGCTTCAACATCGACTCGCTCGCGGTCGGTGTCACCGAACACCCCGACATCTCCCGCATCACCATCGTGGTCAGTGTCGAGGACCTGCCTCTGGAGCAGGTGACCAAACAGCTCAACAAGCTGGTCAACGTCCTGAAGATCGTCGAACTCGAGCCCAGCGCTGCGATCCAGCGCGAGCTCGTCCTGGTGAAGGTGCGTGCCGACAATGAAACGCGCTCCCAGATCGTCGAGATCGTCCAGCTGTTCCGCGCCAAGACCGTCGACGTCTCCCCGGAGGCCGTGACCATCGAGGCGACCGGCGGCGCGGACAAGCTGGAGGCGATGCTGAAGATGCTGGAGCAGTTCGGCATCAAGGAGCTCGTCCAGTCCGGCACGATCGCCATAGGGCGCGGCGCCCGGTCCATCACGGACCGCTCGCTGCGCGCCCTGGACCGCAGCGCCTGAGCCTCGCCGGGAGGGGCTCCGCCCCGCCCGTATCGCGAGACTCACCCGTTCCTTACTCACCCCCACCGATACGGTGGACGCAACACCAGCACACCAAGGAGATAACCCAGTGGCCGAGCTGTTCTACGACGACGATGCCGACCTGTCCATCATCCAGGGCCGCAAGGTCGCGGTGATCGGGTACGGCAGCCAGGGCCACGCCCACGCGCTGTCGCTCCGTGACTCGGGTGTCGACGTCCGCGTCGGTCTGCACGAGGGCTCCAAGTCCAAGGCGAAGGCCGAGGAGCAGGGCCTGCGCGTGGTCACGCCGTCCGAGGCCGCGGCCGAGGCCGACGTCATCATGATCCTGGTCCCGGACCCGCTCCAGGCCCAGGTCTACGAGGAGTCCATCAAGGACAACCTGAAGGACGGCGACGCGCTGTTCTTCGGCCACGGCCTGAACATCCGCTTCGGCTTCATCAAGCCCCCGGCCAACGTGACCGTCGCGATGGTCGCGCCCAAGGGCCCCGGCCACCTGGTGCGCCGCCAGTACGAAGAGGGCCGCGGCGTTCCGTGCATCGTGGCCGTCGAGCAGGACCCGCAGGGCAACGGTCTGGCGCTGGCGCTCTCGTACGCCAAGGGCATCGGCGGCACCCGCGCCGGCGCCATCAAGACGACCTTCACCGAGGAGACCGAGACCGACCTGTTCGGTGAGCAGGCCGTCCTCTGCGGTGGCACCGCGGCGCTGGTCAAGGCGGGCTTCGAGACGCTGACCGAGGCCGGCTACCAGCCGGAGATCGCGTACTTCGAGTGCCTCCACGAGCTGAAGCTCATCGTCGACCTCATGTACGAGGGCGGCCTGGAGAAGATGCGCTGGTCGATCTCGGAGACCGCCGAGTGGGGCGACTACGTCACCGGCCCCCGCATCATCACCGCCGACACCAAGGCCGAGATGAAGAAGGTCCTCGCCGAGATCCAGGACGGCACCTTCGCCAAGAACTGGATGGACGAGTACCACGGCGGTCTGAAGAAGTACAACGAGTACAAGACCCAGGACTCCGAGCACCTCCTGGAGACCACCGGCAAGGAGCTGCGCAAGCTCATGAGCTGGGTGCAGAACGACGAGGCGTAAGCCTCCTGTCAGCGGGGTCGGACACAGTGTCGGTGTCCGACCCCGCTGGTACGCACGGCCCTGGACACCGCGTCCAACCCCCATCGGGTGATCCTGCCTTCGCGGAGGAAAACCTTCGGGGGAGCGGCACTACACTGCTCAACAACACATACGCGTCAGGCCCACAGCGTCGTGCGTCTTCCACGCGGTACAGCGACCCCGAGGAATTGCACGCCTCGCATTCCCCGGCGCCGCTTCCCCTCCACCGCCTGCGGCCGTCGGGACGGCCGTCCGCAAAGGATTCAGTGAGGACCCACGTGAGCTCGAAACCTGTCGTACTCATCGCTGAAGAGCTGTCGCCCGCCACCGTCGACGCTCTCGGGCCGGACTTCGAGATCCGGCACTGCAACGGAGCCGACCGCGCGGAGCTGCTCCCCGCCATCGCCGATGTCGACGCGATCCTGATCCGCTCGGCCACCAAGGTCGACGCGGAGGCCGTCGCCGCCGCCCGCAAGCTGCGCGTCGTCGCCCGCGCCGGTGTCGGCCTCGACAACGTGGACGTGTCCGCCGCCACCAAGGCCGGCGTGATGGTCGTGAACGCCCCGACCTCCAACATCGTCACCGCCGCCGAGCTCGCCTGCGGCCTCCTCGTCGCCACCGCGCGCAACATTCCGCAGGCCAACGCCGCGCTGAAGAACGGCGAGTGGAAGCGGAGCAAGTACACCGGCGTCGAGCTGAGCGAGAAGACCCTCGGCGTCGTCGGCCTCGGCCGCATCGGCGTCCTGGTCGCGCAGCGCATGTCGGCCTTCGGCATGAAGATCGTCGCGTACGACCCCTATGTGCAGCCGGCCCGCGCCGCGCAGATGGGCGTCAAGCTCCTCTCCCTCGACGAGCTGCTCGAAGTCTCCGACTTCATCACCGTGCACCTGCCCAAGACCCCCGAGACGCTCGGCCTGATCGGCGACGACGCACTGCACAAGGTGCAGCCGCACGTGCGGATCGTGAACGCGGCGCGCGGCGGCATCGTCGACGAGGCCGCGCTGTACTCCGCCCTCAAGGAGGGCCGCGTCGCGGGCGCCGGTCTCGACGTGTACGCGAAGGAGCCCTGCACGGACTCCCCGCTCTTCGAGCTCGACCAGGTCGTCTGCACCCCGCACCTCGGCGCCTCCACCGACGAGGCCCAGGAGAAGGCCGGCATCGCCGTCGCCAAGTCCGTACGCCTCGCCCTCGCGGGCGAGTTGGTGCCCGACGCGGTCAACGTCCAGGGCGGCGTCATCGCCGAGGACGTCAAGCCGGGCCTGCCGCTCGCCGAGCGCCTCGGCCGCATCTTCACCGCCCTCGCCGGCGAGGTCGCGGTCCGCCTCGACGTCGAGGTGTACGGCGAGATCACCCAGCACGACGTCAAGGTGCTCGAACTGTCCGCGCTCAAGGGCGTGTTCGAGGACGTCGTCGACGAGACGGTCTCCTACGTCAACGCCCCGCTGTTCGCGCAGGAGCGCGGCGTCGAGGTCCGCCTGACCACGTCGAGCGAGTCGCCCAACCACCGCAACGTGGTGACCGTGCGCGGCACCCTCTCGGACGGCGAGGAGGTGTCGGTCTCCGGCACCCTGGCCGGCCCCAAGCACCTCCAGAAGGTCGTCGCGATCGGCGCGTTCGACGTGGACCTGGCGCTCGCCGACCACATGATCGTGCTCCGCTACGAGGACCGTCCGGGCATCGTCGGCACCGTGGGCCGCGTCCTCGGCGAGGCCGGGCTCAACATCGCGGGCATGCAGGTGGCGCGCGCCGAGGAGGGCGGCGAGGCGCTCGCCGTGCTGACCGTCGACGACACCATCCCGCAGAACGTGCTGGCCGAGGTCGCCGAGGAGATCGGCGCCAACTCGGCCCGCTCGGTGAACCTGACCGACTGACCGGCCGGCTGAGGTGACCTCAGCCTCCCCGCGCACCCGTACCCGGCCCGCAGAACCTCCGTAGACGCTTGTCTTAGACGGATGTCTGTATGCCGGGTACGCTGCTGTCATGGGACACCGTGAGGATCTGCTCGAAGGCGCCAAGCGCTGCCTGCTGGAGAAGGGCTACGCCCGCACCACCGCCCGCGACATCGTGGCCGAGTCCGGCACCAATCTGGCCTCCATCGGCTACCACTACGGCTCCAAGGAAGCGCTGCTCAATCTGGCGTTCCTGAAGCTGACCGAGGAGTGGGGCGACGCGGTCGCCGACAGCCGGGAGGCCGAGGCCGAGGCCGAGGACGGGGGCAGGGGCGAGAGCACGGACCTGCCGCCACTGGAACGCTTCGAGCGGGGCTGGTCCAAAGTCATCGACTCCTATGAGCGGAGCCGGCCCGTCTGGAAGCTCCAGATGGAAATCGTCTCCCGCATCGACAGCGACCCCGAGCTCCAAAAGGCCCTCGCCGGGCCTCAGTTGGAGGGGCGCAGGGGTCTCGCGGAGGGCTTCCTCGGCATCGACGAGGACGCGGACCCCGAGCGGGCCCGGCTCGCCGGCACCTTCTACCAGGCGCTGCTCGCCGGGGTGATGGTGCAGTGGATGGTCGACCCCGCCACCGCCCCCTCGGCGCGCGACCTCACCGAGGGGCTGAAGATCGTGATGGGCATCGACGGCGACGGCGACGGCGACGGGGCGCGGAGCGCGGGCTGAAGCGTGCCGGCCGCCGTCCCCAGGTCCCCGTCGTACGCCCGCCCCGTCCCTGTCGTACACCCGTCCGCCGCCGCGTTCAGGACTGCGCGGCCTCGGTGAACGCCGCGATCAGGTCGTGCGGTGTGGCGTCCCCGTTGTCGCGGCCCAGCTCCTCGCCCGCTTCGAGGACGGCTGCCCGGGCGCTGCGCGGGAACAGCACCCGCTCGTAGGCGGCGAGCGCGGTCTCGACGTCGCCGGGGAGCTCGACCAGCGCCCGGCCCAGCTCGGCCGCGTCGAGCATGGCGAGGTTGGCGCCCTCGCCGTTCGGGGCGGAGAGGTGCGCGGCGTCGCCGAGCAGGGTCACGCCGGGCACCCGGTCCCAGCGGTGGTCCGCCGGCAGGGCGTACAGCGGGCGCAGCACCGGCGGGAGGTCGCTGTCGGTGATCAGTGCGGTGAGCTCCGGGGCCCAGCCCTCGAATTCCCGCGCGATCCGTGCGGCGGCCGCGGCGCCGTCGCCGAAGTCGATGGAGTCGAACCAGGCGCGCGGCTCCTCGATCCCCACGTAGGCGTGCAGGGTCCCGCCCTTCTCGCGGTGGGCGAAGATCACCCTGTTCGGCATGGCCGCGATCATCGACCCGCCGCCGACGGCCCGGGCGGACGCGGGGTGCCGGGACTCGGCGTCGAAGAGATAGGTATCGACCACCGACTTGCCGATGTACTGGGGCGTGGCGGCGGAGAGCAGTGGCCGCACCCTCGACCACGCGCCGTCGGCGCCGACCAGCAGGCTCGTGACGACGGTGGCGCCGTCGTCGAAGGTGACCTCGTGCCGCCCGTCATCGAGGGTGCGGGTGCCGCGCACCTTGTGTCCCCAGCGCACGGTGCCGGCCGGCAGCGAGTCGAGCAGAAGCTGCCGCAGGTCGCCCCGCTGCACCTCGGGGCGGCCACCGGTGCCGTCGTCGGCCTTGTCGAACACGACGGTGCCGTCGGGGGCGAGCATCCGCATCGCCTGGCGCCCCTCCAGAACGAGTCCTTGGAAAGCGTCCAGCAACTCGGCTTCCTCCAGGGCGAGTTGGCCGTTGTAGTCGTGGATGTCGAGCATCCCGCCCTGTGCGCGCGAGGTCGGCGAGGGCTCGGCCTCGTAGACCGCGGACGGTATGCCGTGGACATGCAGGACGCGCGCGAGTGTGAGGCCGCCGAGCCCGGCGCCGATGATGGTGACGTCGGTGAGCATGGGACTTCCCCTGGGATCGAAGAGCGGCCGCGCCTCTGCGCCGGCCCCGACACCGATCAATCTCCCGGCGCCCACCGACAGACCACCTACAGCCCACCGACCGGCACCGACAGCCGGCGCCGGCAGTCGGCCGCGGGCTCCCTCGGAACGGCTCCGGCTCGGAGCCGTGCGGCCTTCAGAGCCGTGCCGCCTTGAGCGCCATGTGCAGCAGGAGCCGGGCCTCGCCCTGGTCGAGGTCGAGGCCGGTGAGGTGTTCCACGCGGGAGAGGCGGTAGTAGAGCGTTTGGCGGTGGATGCCGAGGGCGGCCGCCGCGCGGCCCGCCTGCCCGGCGCAGTCGAGGAACACCTCGGCGGTGTGGGCCAGTTCGGCGTGGGAGGAGGTCAACAGGGTGCGTACCGCGGGGTCGTGGTCGTGCGCGGCGGGCAGCGCCGTCAGCATGCGGTACGGGCCGATCGCCGCCCACTCGGCGACCGGGCCGAGCCGGGGCTCGGCAAGTGCCGCACGCGCGGCGGCCGTTGCCTCGCGGCGGGAGAGCGCCAGGTCGGCGAGGCCGCGGCGGGCCAGGGCCACCCCGGCCGCCGCGCCGGCCCCCGCGTCGCCGCGCAGCCGTTCCGCGGCGGTCCTCGCCGGGGCGAGCGCGTCCGGCGACCGCAGCCGCACCAGCGCCGCGAGCCATTGACCGCCGCCCGGCCCCGCGGGCTCGGGCGGCAGCGCGCACACCGCTGCGGCGCCCGCCACCGTACGGGCCGAAGGGGCGTCGGCGGCGGGCCAGGGCGCCACGCACACCAGCGCGTGCAGGCTCTCCGCGTCGGGGCCGAGCGCCGCCGTCAGGGCGGCCGTCGCCGCGTCGTGCTGCGGGCCGCGCTCCGCGGTGAGCGCCGCCCGGAACTCGCGCGAGAGGTCCGAGCCGGCCTGGGCCTCGTCGGCGAGGAGCACGCCGATCCGCGCGGCCACCTCCATCGCCGCTGCCAGCTTCTCCTCGCCGGGCCCCGGCTCGTCGTCGAGGAGCCAGACGTATCCGAGGGCGACGCCACGATGGCGTACCGGAAGGCAGATCCGGCCGCGCAGGACGCCCGCTTCGGGCGCGGCCGGGATACGGACCGGGCCGGTGGCGCGGGTGATGCCGAACCCCTCGAACCAGGCGCGGACGGCCGGCGTCGACTTCCTGGTCAGGATGGAGCGGGTGCGCACCGGGTCGAGCGTGAGCTCCCCGAAATCACTGTCCGAATCGTGCGCGCCGAAGGCGATCAGCCCGAAATCCCGGTTCTCCAGGGTGACCGCGCCGCCGAGCAGCGCCGAGATTTCATCGACCAGATCCTGGTAGTCGCTCTTCACGGAAGCCATTCTCACCCATCGCGCCCGCCGCTTCAGACATATGTATGAGATCCGGGCCACGGATGCGTGACAGCTGTCGATGGCCGAGGATCGTGGAGATCCCTAGGTTTCACGGTGGTTCTCCGTGCCGTCGCCGGTACGCCGGGAAAGGCGACCCCTCGTCCCTCCGGCCGGTCGCGGCCCCGTCTAGTTCTTTCCGTGGAGGTGCCCCGTGCTGGGTCCCGTGATCCTCGCCGCGTCGCGCAGCGACAAGATGCGCAAGCTCGTTTCGGCCGCCCCGGTGACCAAGCCCGTGGTGAACCGTTTCATCCCCGGCGAGAGCGTCGACCAGGTCGTCACCATCGTCGAGGAGATGGTCGGCAAGGGCCTGGAGCTCACCCTGGACGTGGTGGGCGAGGACATCACCACCCCCGCGCAGGCCGCCCACGCGCGCGACGCCTACCTGGAGCTCATCGAGCGGCTCAAGGAGCTCGGCCACGGCACCAAGGCCGAGATGTCCGTGAAGCTCTCCATGTTCGGTCAGGCGCTGGAGGGCGGCCACGAGCTGGCGCTCGCCAATGTGCGCCCGGTCGTCGAGGCCGCCGCCGCGATCGGCACCACGGTCACCCTGGACGCCGAGGACCACACCACCCTCGACTCGATGTTCGCGATCCATGAAGAGCTGCGGAAGGACTTCCCGCAGACCGGCTGCGTCATCCAGGCCTACCTCTTCCGCACCGAGGCCGACGCCCGGCGCCTTGCCGACGCCGGCAGCCGGGTGCGCATCGTGAAGGGCGCCTACAAGGAGCCCGCCGAGGTCGCGTACCAGGACAAGCGCGAGATCGACAAGGCGTACGTCCGCATCCTGCGGATCCTGATGGAGGGCGAGGGCTACCCGATGATCGGGTCCCACGACCCGCGTCTGATCGCCGTCGGTCAGGAGCTCGCGCGGCGCGCGGGGCGCAAACTGGACGAGTACGAGTTCCAGATGCTGTACGGGATCCGCGGCGAGGAGCACCTGCGGCTCGCCGCCGAGGGCCACCGGATGCGCGTCTACACGGCGTACGGCACCGACTGGTACGGATACTTCATGCGGCGCCTCGCGGAGAAGCCGGCCAACCTGCTGTTCTTCGTCCGCTCGATGATCACCAAGAACTAGTCGCCCCCCCCGCTTCCCCCACCACGGTTTTTCGGACAGGCCCCGCGCCTCCGTTCCCCCGAACACCCCTCACAAAGGAGTCAAGGAATCATGGACGCTGTGACCCAGGTCCCCGCCCCGGTCAACGAGCCGGTGCACGGCTACGCCCCTGGTTCCCAAGAGCGGGCCCGTCTGGAGGCCAAGCTCAAGGAGCTGGCCGAGAACCCCGTCGACCTGCCGATGACCATCAACGGTGAGAAGCGGATGGGCGGCGGTGAGCGCTTCGACGTCGTGCAGCCGCACAACCACAAGGCCGTCATCGGCACCTACGCCAACGCCACCGAGCAGGACGCCAAGGACGCGGTCGACGCCGCCCTCGCCGCGGCCCCGGCCTGGCGCGCGATGTCCTTCGACGACCGCGCCGCGATCATCCTGCGCGCCGCCGAGCTCCTTTCGGGCCCCTGGCGCGAGACGCTGGCCGCCTCCACCATGCTGGGCCAGTCCAAGACCGCGCAGCAGGCCGAGATCGACACCCCGTGCGAGCTCGTCGACTTCTGGCGCTTCAATGTCCACTACGCCCGCAACCTGCTCGCCGAGCAGCCCCCGGCGAACTCCGCGGGCGTGTGGAACCGCATGGACCACCGCCCGCTCGAAGGCTTCGTCTACGCGATCACGCCGTTCAACTTCACGGCCATCGCGGGCAACCTGCCGACCGCCCCGGCCCTGATGGGCAACGTCGTCGTGTGGAAGCCGTCCCCGACGCAGACCCACGCCGCCGTGCTGCTCATGCAGCTCCTGGAGGAGGCGGGCCTGCCCAAGGGTGTCATCAACCTCGTCACCGGTGACGGCCTCGCCGTCTCCGAGGTCGCCCTCAACCACCGCGACCTGGCGGGCATCCACTTCACGGGTTCCACCAAGACCTTCCAGCACCTGTGGAAGACGGTCGGCACCAACATCGAGAAGTACCGCACCTACCCGCGGCTGGTCGGCGAGACCGGCGGCAAGGACTTCGTCGTCGCGCACCCCAGCGCCGACCGCGCCGTCCTGAAGACCGCGCTGACCCGCGGCTCCTTCGAGTACCAGGGCCAGAAGTGCTCGGCGTCCTCGCGCGCCTACGTCCCGGCCTCGATCTGGAACGACGGCTTCAAGGAGGAGTTCGCGGCCGAGGTCGACGGCATCTCCATGGGTGACGTCACCGACCTGTCGAACTTCATCGGCGCCGTCATCGACGAGCGCTCCTTCGCCAAGAACAAGGCCGCGATCGACCGTGCGAAGGCCGACGCCTCCTGCACGATCGTCGCCGGCGGCGCCTACGACGACTCGGTCGGCTACTTCGTGCGCCCGACCGTCATCGAGTGCACCGACCCGGCCAACGAGGTCTTCACGACCGAGTACTTCGGCCCGATCCTGGCGATCCACGTCTACGACGACGCGAAGTACGACGCGATGCTGGAGCAGATGGAGTCGGCTTCCGACTACGCCCTGACCGGCGCCGTCATCTCCAACGACCGCGCGGCGGCCGCATACACCATGGACAAGCTCCGCTATGCGGCGGGCAACTTCTACATCAACGACAAGTCGACCGGCGCCGTCGTCGGCCAGCAGCCCTTCGGCGGCGGCCGCGCCTCCGGCACCAACGACAAGGCGGGCGCCCCGCAGAACCTGATGCGCTGGACGCTGACCCGCGCCATCAAGGAGACGCTGGTCCCGCCGACCGACTACGGCTACCCGCACATGGGCTGACGTCCGTAGCCGCACCGAAACCCCGCCCCCGTCCTTGGTCCCCCAACCGAGGACGGGGGCGGTTTCCTTTCCCGTACCGGGCGGGCGCTACGTGGGCCGCCTCCTGCACCCCACGACTTTTCGGGGCCTCGCGGAGCAGGCTTCAGATCTCGACCAGCACCTGATCGAGGGACTTGCGCACGAGGTCCGGCACCTCACAGTCGTCGGCCGGATAGCCGACCGGGATGACCGCGAACGCCTTCTCGTTCGTGGGGCGTCCGAGCACCTCGGACAAAAAGCGCATCGGGCTCGGCGTGTGCACGAGCGCGGCGAGACCGGACTGGTGCAGGGCCGAGAGCAGCATCCCCACGGCGATGCCGACCGACTCGTCGACGTAGTAGTGCTTGTGCTTGGTGCCGTCATCGGCCAGCCAGTAGCGCTGCTGGAAGACGACGAGCAGCACCGGGGCGTCGGTGAGGTGGGTCTTCACGGCGTCCGTGCCGATCGGCCGCAGCGCCGCGAGCCACTCCTCACCGAGCCGCCCGTCGTAGGAGATCTTCTCCTCCTCCTCGGCCGCCTCGCGGATCCTGCGGCGTACGTCCGCGTCCTTGACCAGGACGAACGTCCACGGCTGCTGGTGGGCGCCGGACGGCGCGGTCGCGGCGCACGCGATCGCGTCGCGGACGGCCCGCTCGGGCACCGGGTCGGGCGAGAAGCTGCGTACGGTCCGCCGCTCGTCCATGCGCTCGCGCAGCGCGGCGGCCCGCGCCAGGGTCTCGGCGGACGTCATCCGCGCCGGACGGTAGGGGACGGACCGGTACGGCTCTCCGTGTACGGGGGTCCAGTGCTGCTCGGTCGGTGTAGGCATGGAGCGAGTCTGCCGGGCCGAATGGTCCGGTCCAAGCCCCTTGGCGGGTAGGTGACTTGAAAGACCCGGGGCGTGTCCGCGGGGAGCGGGACGGGAGCCGCGCCGACCGGGCGGACGGGGCCTGGCCGCCCGTGCTGTGCCGGGCGGATACGGCCGGCTCGCCCCATGCTGTGAGGTCCCTGTGCGGCCACTACTATGCAGCTCTCACTCGGCACACATGCCCAGGTGAGTCGTTCCTTTGGGGGGAACCTTTCATGCGCACCAAGCTTCGTGCTGCCCTGGTGACGGCCGCCGCCGCACTGGGCCTCGTCGCGACCTCGGTCGTTCCGGCCCAGGCCGCGACCGGATTCGACCGCTGCCCTCAGGGCAAGCTCTGCGTCTTCGACG
Organism: Streptomyces sp. NPDC048361; assembly: GCF_040651795.1. Taxonomy (NCBI): domain Bacteria; kingdom Bacillati; phylum Actinomycetota; class Actinomycetes; order Kitasatosporales; family Streptomycetaceae; genus Streptomyces; species Streptomyces sp. NPDC048361. The sequence continues at coordinate 58,334 of NZ_JBEZKW010000019.1, read as the reverse complement.
GCGCCGACGGGCAGGGCGCGATGGCGTCGTACACGACGTCGCAGCGAGACTTCGGATCGTGGCGCTTCAAGGCGTCCTCGGTCATCAACCGCTCCAGCGCCGCCAGTCTCTGCCTCTACAGCCGGACCAACTACGAGTACCTGGACTCCGTCCACGACGTCCAGGCCAGCGGCACCGGAGCCTACGGCGTCAATCTGTCCGACTTCGCGGACAAGAACAGCCACCTGGACAACAACCTCGGCTCAGCCCGCTTGGCGCACACCATGCGGGAGTGTCAGGGCGGCAACGAGTACCCGGACTGGTCGGGTCAGTACGGGAACGGCCCGGGCCCGGCGCAGACGTTCGGGGACCTCGACCGCGACGGGACACCGGACCTGCTGGGCCGCAGCTGGGCGGGCCGGCTGTGGTTTCTGCCGGGTGACTGCACCGGGTCCCTCATCGGGGCCGGCTGGAACTCCATGACCGCGCTGACCCGGCACGGCGACCTCAACGGCGACGGCAACGAGGACCTGCTGGCCCGCGACACCGCCGGATCGCTCTACATGTACCCGGGCAACGGCCGGGGCCGGTTCGGTACGCGGCTGCTCATCGGTGGCGGCTGGAACACCATGAGCGCGATCCAGGCCGCGGGCGATCTCAACGGCGACGGCAAGGGCGACCTGCTGGCCCGCGACACCTCGGGGCAGCTCTGGATGTACCCGGGCAACGGCCGGGGCTGGTTCGGCAAGCGGCTGCTCATCGGCGGCGGCTGGAACGTCATGAAGGCCTTCGCCGGGCCGGGCGACCTGAACGGCGACGGCAAGAACGACCTCGTGGTCAGCGACACCGCGGGCAAGCTGTGGCTCTACCCCGGCAACGGCCGGGGCCGGTTCGGCAGCCGCGTCATGATCGGTACGGGTGGCTGGGGCGCGTTCGGCACGCTGCTCGGCATCGGCGACTGGGACCGGGACGGCCACCCCGACCTGCTCGCCAGTGGCAGCGGCGAGTCCGTCCTCTACCGCGGCCTCACCGGCGGCCGTCTCGCCGCGGGCGAGCTCAGTGCCTACCTCGAGGACAGCGACCGGCTGTTCTGACCGTAGGGGGCGGGCGGCCCCGGCACCCGCGGGGCCGCCGGCCCTACGCCCGCCGCGCCCCCACGATCGGCCCGGCCGCCGGCCCTGCGCCCACGCCCCCACGATCGGCCCGGCCCGCCCGGCCTACGCCCAAGCCCCCACGATCAGCCCGAGCCCCACGCCGAAGCCCGCGCCCAGCAGGGCCAGGTACACCCCGTACCAGCGCCTCCACCGCCGTGCCATGAGCGCCGCCCCGGCGACGGCCACGCCGACCGTCAGGGTGCGGGTGCCGCGGGCGAGGGCGGCTTCGCGGAGCCAGGGGGCCGTGGGGATTCCCGCGTGGCCCGCCTCCGCCGCGTACACCTTGAAGGGGATGCCGTCCCACGGCTGGTGGCGGACGGCCCGCGCGCCCTCGGCGGAGAGCTCGTGGCGGACCTCCGTACGCATCCGGTCCGTGGTCAGCGGCGCGGGCAAGTGGGCGCCGAACAGCGCGAGTTGGAGCGCCAGTACGCTGCCGGCCAGGCTGCCCGCCAGGGCGGTGAGGGAGAGCCGGACGGCTCGGTGCGGCGCCGCGGCGCACAGGGTCGCCAGCAAAAGCTCCGGCATCAGCGGCCAGCTCAGGGCCTCCGCGAACGCCCAGGCGAAGGCCAGGAGGAGGCCGGCCCGTGAGGCCGCGAGGGCCGCGACCCGACGGCGCAGGGGCGAGTCGCGCAGCGCCTCCGCGTTGGTGCGGGCGTGCAGCGCCGCCACCGCGACGCGGGCCTCCTCCGGTGTGGCCGACGGCGGCAGCGGCGCGCCGATGCGGACCCGGATCAGAGCGGACCGGAACCGGCCGTGCTTGGGCAGCAGCCGGTCCGTACCCGCGATGCCCACCGGCACCACCGGCACCCCGGCGTGTGCCGCCAGGACCAGCGCGCCCCGGTGGAAGGAGCCGACCTCGCCGTCGCGGCCCCGGGTGCCCTCGGGGAAGAGGACCACCGCCCGGCCGGCCCGCAGCCCGTCCGCCATGGCGAGCAGGTCCTCCATGCCGCCGCCCGAGCGCCGTACCGGGAAACCCGCGGCCAGCCGGCTGCAGATGCGGCGCCGCCACGGCGAGGCGAACCAGTAGTCGGCGGCCGCGCCGATCGCCGGAGTGTGCCGGGCGTCGAGCGCGGCGAGCAGGGCCGCGGTGTCGGCGTGCGAGGAGTGGTTGGCCACGACCACACAGCCGCCGCGCGGCAGATGCCCCCGGCGCTCCACGCCGCCGGACAGGGTCAGTGCGGACCACCACAGGGCGCGCCGCCCCAGTGCGGCAAGCCGTGACCGGATGCGGGTGCCGGTGCGGTCCGGGGAGGTCAGGGTCGTCGTCATCGGGTCACCGCCATCGCGAGCAGCAGGGCCAGGAGCAGGGAGTCGATACGGTCGAGCAGGCCGCCGAAGCCGGGCAGCCAGCTGCCCGCGTCCTTCACCCCGGCCTCCCGCTTCACCATGGATTCGAGGAGATCGCCGAGGACGCAGCCGAGGGCCACCGCCGCCCACAGGTGCCACGACCACGCCCCAACGGCCAGGAGAACAAGGCCCGTTGTGAGCGCCGTGCCGAGGACACCGGCCCAGGTCTTGTTCGGGGAGAGTGGCGAGAGGGGGCGGGCAAGGGCGCCCCGGCGGCCCAGGAACGTACCGCCGCACCACGCGCCCACATCGCCGAGCGCCACCGCGATGCCCACCGCGGCCGCCGTCTGGCCGAGCGTGACCAGCGCGGTCAGCGGAACGGCGATCCACAGCAGCGCGAAGACGGTGCGGGCGGCGTCGGTGAAGCCGTGGGCCGGGTCGCCGCGCAGCAGCGCGGGCAGCGCCGCGGCCGGCAACAGCAGGCCCATCGTGCGCAGGTCAAGCGTCGAGGGCGCCGTCCAGGCCAGCGTGGGAAGCGCCACCGCGGCCGCCGTCAGCACCGCGGCCTCCGCGCGGCGCAGACCCGTCATCCGTCCGTACTCCGCCATCGCGATCAAGCCGAGCGTGACCGCAAGGGCGCACGCACCGCCGCCGCCGAAGAACAGCGCGCCGAGATAGACCGGCGCGGCCAGCGCCCAAGTCCGCCACCGCCTGCGCACCTCGGCCCGCACCCGGACCCGCGCCGGCAGCGCGGCCACCGCAAGACCGCTCACACCGAGCACCGCGACGCCCACCAGGACCGTACGACCGTACGTACTCATGCCGCCAACTCCCGCCACAGCCAGGCGAACCGCACCCCGGCCGTCACGAGCGAACCGAGCGAGACGATCAGCAGAACCGGGACGGCCCAGCCCGACGCGGCCGCCACGACCACCAGGAGACAGCGCTCGGTCTTGCCGAGGGGGCCGCCGTTGCGGCGCGGCGCGCCGGCCGCCGCGCCCGCGAGCGCGATCCACGACGGCAGGGTCGCGGTGAGCGCCGCGATGGCGACCAGCCAGAGCGGGGCCGGCGGAACGAACCCCGCGAACATCACCAAGTCGGCCGCCCGGTCGCCGAGTTCGTTGAGAAGTGCGCCACGGCGCGTGGTGCGCCCGGTGTCACGGGCCAGCGCTCCGTCCAGGTTGGCGAAGGCCAGGCGAGCCGCGAGGAGCACCGCGACCGGCAGGGCGGCGAGTGGTGCGGGCAACAGGGCGAGCGCCGCGGCCGCCCCCGCGGCGGACACCACGCCCGCCGCGGTCAGGGTGTCGGGCGACACCCCGCGCCGGGCGAGCGCCCCGCGGATGCCGGAGAGCCGGTCCGCGTACCAGGGCTTGAGTGCGTAGAGGCCGTTCATGGGCTCCACTGTGCTGGCGCGGGGTCGGCGCCACATGAGTGCCCGTACTCAGAAGCAGCTCGGCACCGGCTCGCGAACGCATCGGCATCAGCACCCAGACGGCACCCAGACGGCCCCCGGGCGGTCGCCCGGCTTCAGCCGCTGACCGACACCGCGCCCGTCTCGATGTGGCCGGTGTAGCGGCGCGACCAGGTGGTGTCGCAGTCGGCCGTGACGGTGAAGTCGTACCAGCCGTTCGTGAGGGCCACCGCGTTGAAGAAGTCCTCGGTGGAGCCGGCCGCCGGGACGGTGTACGTCCAGGTGCCGGTCCGGTACTGGTTCGAGGTGATGGTGAACTTTACTGCCGCGGCCGAGGAGTTGGTCATCTTGAACCAGACCGCCATCTTGCCCGTGCCGGACTCGACGGCGTAGCGCGCCGCCACCTCGACGGACTTGCCCGGCTTGGTGGCGTCGCCGACGAAGCGGCGCAGGAAGCGGTTGGGGCCCACCATGGTGAAGTCGTACTTGCCCGCGCCCGCACCGGTGCCGATCTGGAAGAAGTCCGTTGCCGTGCCGCCCGCGTCGACGGTGTACTGCCAGGGCGTGGTGTCGCGGTAGGCGTTGGGGTGGATGGAGAAGTGCGCGGCGCTGGTCGCGGGGGAGCCCACGTTGGCCATGCCGAACCAGGCGAGGATCTGCCCGCCCGTCTTGAACTCGAACCGGTCGAGGTTGCCGCCCGGCTGGTAGGGCAGCGCACGGGCCGGGCGGGTGCCGGACTCCTGCGTGGGCAGCGCGTTGTTCTGCGGCGCCGGGTTGGGCAGCGGACCACAGGTGCCGATACCGATCACCTTCGTGGCGGGAAGCCCGGACGGCATGCCGTACACGGGGGACGCGAAGTCGAAGACCCCGGTCAGGTCGCCGGTGACCTTGCGGCGCCAGGTGCTGATGTTGGGGCAGGACGCCGGGGTGCCGAGCGCCGTGGTCCACGTCTCCATGAAGCGCAGGACCGACGTGTGGTCGAAGACCTCCGACGACACCCAACCACCGCGCGTCCAGGGCGACATGACCAGCATCGGCACGCGGAAACCGAGGCCGTACGGTATCCCGTTGAGGAACTCGGCCGCGGTCCCGGCGGGCGGTGACGGCGGGGGGACATGGTCGAAGAAGCCGTCGTTCTCGTCGTAGTTGAGGAACAGGACCGTCGAGTCGAAGACGTCGGGGGCGGCGGCCAGCGCGCGGTAGACCAGGTCGACGAAGTGGGCGCCGTCGCCGGGCGGGGCGTAGGGGTGCTCGGAGAACGCCTGGTTGGCGACGACCCAGGACACCTGGGGGAGCTTGCCCGCGAGCGCGTCGGCCTTGATCGCGGCGGCGATGTCGTCCGGGGTGGAGCCGCTGACCGGCGGGACCGAGCCCATGCCGCGGTCGTGCAGCGGGTCGCCCGCAGGCGCGGAGGTGAATTGTTTGAAGTACGCGAGCCCGTTGTCGCCGTAGTTGTCGTTGGCGTTCTGGTACACCTTCCAGCTGACCCCGGCGCGCTGGAGCGCCTCGGCGTACGTCTGCCAGGTCAGGCCCGACTCGTCGCCGCCGTCGTTGCTGGTGGCGTCGACCTTGCCGCTCCACAGGAAGGTGCGGTTGGGGCCGGTGGCGCTGAGCGTGGAGCTGAAGTAGGCGTCGCAGATGGTGTAGTTGTCGGCGAGTGCGTAGTGGAACGGGATGTCGCCGCGTTCGAGGTAGCCCAGCGAGCGGACGTTGCCGACACCGGAGACCCAGCTGTCCATGCGGCCCTTGTTCCACGCCGCGTGCTGCGAGGTCCAGCTGTGCGGCAGGTCGCCGTTGCACTGGGCGAGCGTCTCGCCGTCGGCGCCGCCCGCGCCCGGTGTCGAGCTGAGCTTCCACGGGTACTGGCGGCCGAGACCGTTGGGCTGGTTGAAGACGGGCTGTCCGCCCGGGAGCAGGATGCCGCTCTTGTCGCCGAAGCCCCGGACGCCCTTGAGCCGGCCGAAGTAGTGGTCGAAGCTGCGGTTCTCCTGCATGAGGATCACCACGTGCTTGACGTCCTTGATGGTGCCGGTGGCCGAGGCGGCCGCCGTGCTCGTGACCGCCGAACCGACGGCCTGGGCCGCCGCCGATGGCAGCACGGCGCCGGCTGCCATGCCCGCGCCGAGTGCCACGAATCCTCTACGACTGATCGGTGTCATCCGCCCGCCTCTTCGCATCCCCTGTGCCCCTGTGCCCCTGCGGCACATCGAGCGCAAGAGTGGCGCCGGGCAATGGTCTGGAGCTAGACCTCTACAGGGATGGATTTATGAACTCTCGGTCAACGACTGGCTTTCTTAAGGTCCGATGAGAGCCGTGATGACAGAGCCGGGGCGTGAGGTGGCGGTGGCGCGGGTGGGGCGGGAGCTCCGCCGAGATCGCGGGGTGGGGCGGGAGCTCCGCCGAGATCGCGGGGTGGGGCGGGAGCTCCGCCGAGATCGCGGGGTGGGGCGGGGAGCTCGGCCGTGATCTTCGCGAAGGCGTCCGGCGGTCAAGCGCTGTCGGCACCTTGGGCGAGGTCCCGCTTCACTCCGTACCAGCCGAGCAGCGCCCCACCGGCGGCGCCGACAAGCAGACCGAAGCGGACGGCGGGCCGGTCGAGTTCGATCACGTCGAAGCCCAGGACGAGCGCGAGCAGGACCACGGACACCGCGAACACGGCGAGCAGAGAACGGTACTTGGCGCTGAAGAAGACGTGCCGGGCGGGGGCGGCGGGGGTCGTGGTGAGGCCGGCCGCCGGGCCCGCATCTGCGGCGAGCGGGCGCTTGAGGTACGTCAGGTGGAGCCAGCGCCCGCACACCTCCCAGCCGTCCGGCTCAAGTTCGGCCAGGAGCGCATCGCGTTCCTTCGCGCCGTGCGAGGTCTCGCGGCGGTACTCCCACCGCAGCGCGTCCCGCGACGGGCGGTGGCACACGAAGCGGCCGAGGAAGTCGATCGTCTCGACCTCCCAGCCCTCGGCCCCGTACCGGTTCAGAAGCAGGCGGTCGGTGTAGATGTCGCTGGTCCACTTCCAGGTCTCGGCGCCGGCCTCCGGCCGCTCGCCGTCGTGGCCCCGGGTGAGCCGCTCCGCGAAGGTCTCCGGGGCGCCGAACTCCTCGCGGGCGTCGGGCGATCCGGACTCCGCGAGATAGCCGGTGAGGTCGGCGACGGTCGCCGCCACGTCGTGGTCCGGCATGCCGCGGTCCGCGAGCAGCCGGCTCAGTTCCGTGAAGTATTCGGTGGTCACGCCGGTCCCCCTGGAAGTGTGCTGGTGAGCATGGTCGTGACCGTGGCGTGGAACTCCCGCCAGGCGGTGCCCTGTTCGGCCAGCGCACGGCGTCCGTCGTCGGTCAGCCGGTAGTAGCGGCGCCCCGGCCCGCGCTCGGCGGCCCGGAACTCGCCGACCGTGAGGCCGGCCTCCTCCAGGCGGTTGAGCACGGGATAGAGCGTGCCGCCCTTGATCTCGCCCAGCCCCGCGGCGGTGAGCGCCTTGGAGATCTCGTACCCATAGCTCTCGCCCTGGGTGAGACAGGACAGGACGAGGAGGTCGAGGACGCCCTTGAGCCAGCTGGATCTGCGGTCTGCGGCCATGGGTGTATTCCAGCACCACCTAGGTAGGAACGCAAGCTAGATGGTGGTGTCGTCCGAGGTGCCCGGCCCGAGCTCCGTCACGATCTCCGCGAGCATGCCCCGCAGCCACCGGTGGGCCGGGTCCGCGTCGACGCGGAGGTGCCAGGCCTGGACGAACGGGTTGGACGGCAGGTCGAGCGGGATGGGCAGGACCGCGAGGGGCATCGCGCGGGCCGCCTCCAGGGCGTACGGGCGCGGCACCAACGCGAGGGCGTCCGAGTGGAGCGCGAAGAAGCAGGCGGCCGTGTACGTCGGTGCGGTGGCCAGCACGTCGCGGGTCAGGCCGAGTTCGGCCAGGCGTTCGTCGACGACGCTGCGCACGCGGCCACGCCGGGTGACCGTGATGTGGGGGAGCGCGGCGAATCGCTCCGGGGTGAGGCGTTCGTTCGCGTACGGGCCGTCGGCGCGCGCCACCGCCACATAGCCGTACGCGCCGAGCGGCTCGCTGCGGATGTCGTGCGGCAGCTCGCCCATCTGCCCCACGTCCAGGTCGATCAGATCCCGCAGATCGGCCGGGTTCTCGTCGCCCTCGGGCAGCATCCGCAGCCGCACCCGGGGCGCCTCGCGCAGCACCCGTTCGGTCAGCGCCGAGCCGAAGACGACGGCCACACCGTCATTGGACCGGATCGTGAACTCCCGTTCCAGCGCGGCGAGTTCGAGCTCAGGGGGCGGGCGCAGCGCGGCCAGGGCCGAGGCCAGGGCCGCCTCCACGCGCGGCTGGAGTTCGCGGGCGCGCGGCGTCAGGACGAGGCCGCGCCCCGACGGCACGAGCAGCTCGTCGCCGACGACCCGGCGCAGCCGGCCCAGGGTCCGGCTCATGGCGGACGGTGAGATGCGCATCTCGGCGGCGGCCCCGGCCACACCGCCCGCCCGCAGCAGGGCGTCGAGCGCGGGCAGCAGATTCATGTCGGGCAGCTGGTGCATGGCGCCAGTATGAATGAGGGCTGCATGCGGTGCACGCCTCGGCTGACAAGTCGGACCTTGTGTGCAGCAGTGCCTCGCCACCACGCTGAACCCATGCTCGACACCCGACAGCGCACGACCGCCCTGCTCGTCGCCGCCTGCTTCTTCATGGAGATGCTCGACGGCACCATCGTGGCCACCGCCGCCCCGCAGATGGCGGCCTCCCTCGACACCACGCCCGGCTCGGTCGGCCTGGTCATCACCGTCTATCTGCTGACCCTCGCCGTCCTCATACCGCTCAGCGGCTGGCTCACCGCCCGCTACGGCGCCCGGCGGATCTTCCTCACCGCCATCGTGCTCTTCACCCTCGCGTCGGCGGGCTGCGCCGCGAGCGGGGACCTCGGCGTGCTCGTCGCGATGCGCGTCCTGCAAGGTGCGGGGGGCGCCATGATGGTGCCGGTCGGCCGGCTCCTCGTGCTCGACGGGGCCGCCAAGACCGACATACCGAAGATCATGGCGTACATCGTGTGGCCGGGCCTGATGGCCCCCGTCGTCGCGCCGTTGCTCGGCGGAGTGCTCACCACGTACGCGAGCTGGCACTGGATGTTCCTCGTCAACCTCCCGCTCGGCGCGGCCGCGTTCGCCGTCGCCCGCCGCCTGGTCTCGGCCGGGCCCACCGTCACCCCGCCCCCGCTCGACGTGCCCGGCGTGCTGCTCGGCTGCACCGGGCTCGCCGCCCTCACCTGGGCCGCCCATCTGGTCGCCGAGACCGACAGCGGGTGGCGGTCGGCGGCCGCCGTCGGAGCCGTCGCCGTCCTCGCGCTCGGCGCGGCCTGGCGCCATCTGCTGCGCACAGCCCACCCGTTGGTCAACCTGCGCACCCTGGACGTCGTGACGTTCCGGGCCGCCGTCACCGGCGGCTCGCTCTTCTGGATCGTCGTCGGCTCCATGCCGTTCCTGCTGCCCCTGCTGTTCCAGGAGGTCTTCGGCTGGAGCGCGGTGAAGTCCGGCGCGGTGGTGCTCTTCGTCTTCGTCGGCAACATCGGGATCAAGCCGGCGACCACCCCGCTCATCAACCGCTTCGGGTTCCGTCCGCTGCTGCTCGTCTCCACGGTCGGGCTCGCCTGCGCCGTCGCGGGCTGCGCCCTGCTCACCGCGGCGACCCCGCTCGCCGTGACCGCCGCCCTCGTCACACTCGGCGGCGCCGCCCGCTCGCTCGGCCTCACCTGCTACTCCACCATCGCCTTCAGCGAGGTGACGTCCGAGCGGCTGCGCGACGCCAACGCGCTGTCCGTGACCGCCAACCAGCTCGCCGCGGGGCTCGCCGTGGCCGTCGCCACCATCGCGCTGCGCCTGGGCGGCTCCTTCCAGGACACGCCCTCGGGCGCCTACGCGGTGGCGTTCTGCCTGCTCGGAGCGGTCTGTCTGCTCCCCGCCGCAGGGGCGTTGCGGCTGCGCGACGGAGCGGGCGACGCGGTCCGCACCCGGCGCGCGGAGCCGGCGCCGCAGGGGCAGGCGAGGGCCGCCGTCTCAGATAGTAGGAAGTCCGAGTAATTGTAGAGACAGACTCCAGGGCAGCGCTTAGCTTTGTAGGAGCCGAACGTCTCGCTGATCCAGCGAAGGGCGGTCGTGAGCGCAGTGCCCTTTGGCAGGCAACCCCTGCGGCCGCGCTCCCCGCCCCTTCCGGCACCTCACTGCATCCGCCGGGGCCTGCCCCGGGCCCCCCAGCAGAGGAGTCGAATCCCCATGGTCAAGCAGCCCGCCCGCCGCGTCCGTCACTCTTCGCGCAGCAGCGAGTCCGACCGCAAGAACGCCGCCGCCGCCCTCCAGCGCGCCCTCGACCGCAGGGACAACGGCGGCGCCACCGGGCACTGAGCCCGGCGGCCCGCCGACGCTCGGGCGGCTTACCGCCCGCGCTGGATCTCGAAGTGGTCGATGCGCTCGCCCGTCTCGGCGAGGGCGCTGACCTTCATCCGCGGGTGGCGGCCGGTCTCGACCTCCACCGCGAGGAACGAGTAGTTGGTGTAGCGCACGCGCGACCACTCCACGGTCTCGGTGACCTTCGTGCCGCCCTTCGCCCAGTGGAACGTGTTCACGCTGTCGCGGTCCGCGACATGGCCCTCGTACGAGTCGGGCACCGGGAAGCTGTACAGCGAACGCCCCGCCGCGCCGGCCGTGACGTACACGATGCCGTCACGCGTCGGGTCGGTGCGCTCGCCGATCGCGACCTTGCGGCCCACCGTGTTGCCCTTGATCGCGTCGGTGCGCTCGTAGACGTGGTTGTGGCCGTTGATCACCAGGTCCACCTGGTGCTTCTCGAACAGCGGCACCCACGCGTCGCGCACGCCCCCCTCCGAGGCGTGCGAGCTCGTCGTGGAGAAGGCGCAGTGGTGGAAGAAGACCACGATGAAGTCGACGGCGCGGTTGGCGCGCAGCTCACCGAGCCGCTTGTTCAGCCATGTCGTCTGCTCGCCGCCGCTGATGCCGAAGTTGGCGGGAATCTCGTACGACACATCGTTGGCGTCGAGCGCCACCACCCCCACGTTGCCGTGCACGAACGAGTACACGCCGGGCTGGTTCACCGGGTCGGGTCCGTTGGCCGGCAGTGACCAGCGGGCGTTCTGGCCGCCGTAGCCCTGCGGCGAGTACCAGGCCTCCATGTCGTGGTTGCCGGTGGTCACCATCCACGGCACGGTCTTGGCGACCGACTCCGTCTGCGCAAGGAACTGGTCCCAGGTGCGCGCGTCGTACTGGTCCGAGGACTGCCCCGAGCCCGACGGGTCGGCGTAGCAGATGTCGCCCGCGTGCAGGTGGAAGGCCGGGTTCTGGCCGAGGATCACCTGGTCGTTGCCGAGCGCGTGGTAGCTGACGCCCTGGTCGCCGAAGGCCGTGAACGTGAAGTTCTCAGCGTGCGAGGGAGCCGTCGTGAAGGTGCCGAGCGTGCCCAGATTGCGGCGGTCCGCCGGGTCGAAGCCGTCGTGGCCGACGCCGTAGTAGTACGTCTGGCCCGGCCGCAGCCGGTCGAGGCCGGCGTGCACATAGAACTGCTCGGCCGCCGCGATCTTCCCGCCGTTGAGGGCGGGCGTCGTCAGATGGCGCACCTCCGCATCGATCTTCCGGCTCAGTGACCAGGGGCTGGTACCGATACGGATGTACGGTTTCCGCACCGCGAACGGCACCTGCCAGGAGACCCGCATCTGCGTCTTGGGGTCCGCCCCGTACGCGAGGTGGCGGCCGAACGGCGCGGCCAGCGAACCGTCCACGCCGTGGCGCGAGGTGGAGGTGAGCGCGGTCGGCGCGGCATAGGCGGGCGAGGCCGCCCCGGCCGTGGCGAGACCCGCCCCGGCGACGGCGGCCGTGGCCGCGGTGGTGCGCAGCACGCCACGACGGCTCAGCTTCGAGCGCAGGTACTCGTGCTGCTCGGCCATGCTCATGCGCTCGGCGAGCTTGTCGGGAATGCCGAATCTGGGGATGTCCATGGCCGAAAAAGTCCCGTACGGAGTCGACGGGATGATCACCGCGGGGTGAACGCCGGGCGTACAGACGCCTACGCGATGGGCCGGGGACCGCGTCCGCGCAGCCGCGCCGACTGCTGGAGCTTGTCCACACTCTGGACATCGGGTGTCAGCGCTTGGGACGGCCAGTAGGGTTCCCCCATGTCGGCAAGTTCTCGCAGCATCAATCTCGCAGTGATCCCCGGTGACGGCATCGGCCAGGAGGTCGTGGCCCAGGGCCTGAAGGTTCTCCGAGCCGTCCTTCCGCAGGACGTGAAGCTGGAGACCAGGGAGTTCGACTTCGGCGCACGGCGCTACCACGCCACCGGTGAGACCCTCACCGACGCCGACGTCACCGAGCTCAAGCAGCACGACGCGATCCTGCTCGGCGCGATCGGCGACCCCTCGGTCCCGTCCGGCGTCCTGGAACGCGGCTTCCTGCTCAAGCTCCGCTTCCTCTTCGACCACTACGTCAACCTCCGCCCCAGCAGGCTGCTCCCCGGCGTCGCCACCCCGCTCGCCGGCCAGCCCGAGATCGACTTCATCGTCGTGCGTGAGGGCACCGAGGGCCCGTACACCGGCAATGGCGGCTCGATCCGTACCGGTACGCCGCACGAGGTCGCCACCGAGGTCTCCGTCAACACCGCCTTCGGTGTCGAGCGCGTGGTCCGTGACGCCTTCGCCCGCGCCCAGGCCCGCCCGCGCAAGAAGCTGACGCTGGTCCACAAGAACAACGTCCTGGCGTACGCCGGTCACCTGTGGACCAACATCTTCAACAAGGTGGCCACGGAGTTCCCCGACGTCACCACCGACTACCTGCATGTGGACGCGGCGACGATCTTCCTCGTCACCGACCCGGCGCGGTTCGACGTGATCGTCACCGACAACCTCTTCGGCGACATCATCACCGACCTCGCGGCGGCTGTCTCCGGCGGCATCGGTGTCGCGGCCTCGGGCAACATCAACCCGAGCGGCGACTTCCCGTCGATGTTCGAGCCGGTGCACGGCTCCGCGCCGGACATCGCCGGCCAGGGCAAGGCCGACCCCTCGGCCACGATCCTCTCGGTCGCCCTGCTCCTGCGTCACCTCGGCTACGAGGACGAGGCGGCCCGCATCGAGAGCGCCGTCTCCGCGGACCTGGCGGGACGCGGCAGCGCGCTCCGCACCACGGACGAGATCGGCGACGCGCTCGCCGCGCGAGTAGCCGGCTAGCTCCCGGCGCACCATACGCATCAGCCGCCGGGTCGCATTTCGCACCCGGCGGCTTTTCGCATGCGGCCACCGGGTGACACCATCAATCCCGGACCGCACATCACACCGTTATGTCCAAGGCCTGCCAAGAGCGATAATCAGACGTGGGCCGCGGCATGCGGAGCAGCTCGGACGTCCAGCACAGGCAGCGGCGTGAGCGCGGTCCGTCACTATCCACCGGTGAAGGACACAGCACTCATGACGACGCCCACGATCGAGCTCAAGCCCACCTCGCACCCGCTGTCCGACGCGGAGCGCGAGGCGATTCTGGCCAGCCCCGGTTTCGGCCGCCACTTCACCGACAACATGGTGACGGTCCGCTGGACCGAGGGCCGCGGCTGGCACGACGCCCAGCTCGTGCCGTACGCCCCGCTGTCCATGGACCCTGCCAACATGACGCTGCACTACGCGCAGACGATCTTCGAGGGCCTCAAGGCGTACCGCCAGCCCGACGGCACGGTCGCCACGTTCCGGCCCGAGGCCAACGCCGAGCGCTTCCAGAACTCCGCGCGCCGCATCGCGATGCCCGCGCTCCCCACCGACCTGTTCATCGCCGCCTGTGACGCGCTGATCCAGCAGGACAAGGCGTGGGTCCCCTCCTCCGGCGAGGCCTCCCTCTACCTGCGCCCCTTCATGATCGCGACCGAGGTCGGTCTCGGTGTGAAGCCGGCCAACGAGTACCTGTTCATCGTGATCGCCTCCCCGGCCGGCGCCTACTTCCCCGGCGGCGTGAAGCCCGTCTCGGTCTGGCTGTCCGAGGAGTACGTGCGCGCCGTCAAGGGCGGCACCGGCGCCGCCAAGACGGGCGGCAACTACGCGGCCTCCCTGGTCGCCCAGGCCGAGGCCGCCCAGCACGGCTGCGACCAGGTGGTGTGGCTCGACGCGGTCGAGCACCGCTGGATCGAGGAAATGGGCGGCATGAACCTGTACTTCGTGTACGGGCAGGAAGACGGCACGCACAAGATCGTCACGCCCGAGCTGACCGGCTCGCTGCTGCCCGGCATCACCCGTGACTCGCTCCTGAAGATCGCCCGCGACCTCGGGTACGAGGCCGTCGAGGGCCGGATCTCCACGGAGGACTGGAAGCGGGACAACGAGAACGGCACCCTGACCGAGGTGTTCGCCTGCGGCACGGCCGCGGTCATCACCCCGGTCGGCTCGGTCAAGTCGGCCCGCCACAACTGGACGCAGGGCGACGGTGAGCCGGGCGAGGTCACGATGAAGCTCCGCAAGGCGCTCCTCGACCTTCAGACCGGGGCAGCCCCGGACCCGCACGGGTGGATGCACCCGCTGGGCTAGGGCCTCGGGGGCTGAGCCCCCGAACCCCCGCTCCTCACACGCCGGAGGGGCTGGATGCCGGGCTGATCTCAGCCTCGGCAGCCAGCCCCTCCGGCGCGTGTGCGTGACGCGCCGTCAGTGACAGATACGCCAGGCCGCCCACCACCCCCGACAGCAGGAAGCTGCAGTCCACTCCGCCGGTCCAACTCAGGATCGGGCCCTGGTAGTTGGGCAGGGAGACCGCGAGCAGGCCGACGCCCGCGCCCAGCGCCCAGGAGATCACCGCGCGCGGGTTCCAGCCGGTCCGGTACCAGTAGACGCCGCCGCGCGAACGCCGGTTGAAGACCTGGAGGGCGTCCGCGTCGTACACGCCGCGACAGCGCACGAAGCCGATCAGGGTGATGACCGCCCAGGGCGTGCCGATCGCCGTGAGGAGCAGCACGAACGAGGTCATCGCGGCCTGCGCGTCCCACGCGAAGTGCCCCGCGAACACGCACACCGTGGCGACGCCGGCCACCGCGAACGTCGCCTGGGTACGTGAGGCGCGCGGCAGGATCGCGTCGAGGTCGAGCCCCATCGAGTACAGCATCAGACCCGCGTTGCCGACCGAGCCCGCGGAAGCCGAGAGCAGCAGCGGCACCAAATACCAGCCGGGGGAGGCGGAGACCAGCGGGCCCGCGAAGTCGGTGGCCGCGCGGGCCGCGTACGCGGTGAACGTGCCGAAGAGCTGCGGCACCAGCAGACCCGCCGTCAGACCGAGCCAGGTGGCGTGCAGGACGCGGCGCGGGCGGTGGCGGGTCGGGGAGATGTAGCGCGTGTAGTCGCCGAGCAGTGTGATGAAGGCGATCGGCCCGCTGAGCCCGGCCGCGACCATCGCGAAGAGCCACGTCGGCCAGAACGAGCCGAGCAGATAGCCGCCCGCCTCCGGCAGCGCCGCGGTGGTGAAGTGCGGTGCGTAGGCGAAGACTCCGAGCACCAGCAGCGCCGTCATGCCGATGGCCAGGATGCGCGAGAGGCGGAGCAGCACCCGGTAGCCGTAGACCGCGCCGATGACGGTGGCCGCGGCGAGCAGCGCGTACACGATGCCGTACGAGGCGCCGCCGGTGGGCAGTCCGAACAGGCGGTGCAGGACGCCGGTCATGGCGTCGCCACCGATCCACACGGTCAGGGCGGTGTAGCCGAGCGAGAGCAGCAGGCCGACGACCGAGCCCACCAGCCGTCCCCGTACGCCGAATTGGGCGCCCGAGGAGGTCGACAGATTGGTGGCCGTACGCAGCGAGACCAGCGCGAGCGGCGCGGTCAGCAGGGTGCCGGCCAGGGTCCCCGCGATCACGGCGCTGACCGAGGCCCACCAGCCGAGGCCGAAGGAGACCGGCAGCCAGCCGAAGATGATCACCCCGAGACAGAGGTTCGAGCCGAGCAGGATCGAGACCAGGTCGCGTGGCCCGCTGGTGCGCTCCGCCTCCGGGACCGTATCGACTCCGCGCTGTTCTATGGGCATACCGGCGCCTCTCCCTCGTCGTGGGGTGACTTGTTTCGGGGATCACTCGTGTGGGGTTTGAGTGCCGCTCAATGTGACGCACACCAAGCCGTGCCGTCAATGCTTCCCGTCTGTGAAATCTCTGGTTAGAGTGGCGTTCAAACAGGAGGTGTGGTGGCGTGCGACTGACCCCGACGGAGCGTGACCGGCTGCTGCTGTTCGGTGCCGCCGAGCTGGCCCGGGCCCGCAGAGCCCGAGGACTGCGGCTGAACGTGCCCGAGGCGACCGCGCTGATCGCGGACACCGTCTGCGAGGCGGCCCGGGACGGCAGGCGGCTTGCCGAGGCGATCGAGGCGGCCCGGGCGGTGCTCGGCCCCGAGGATGTGCTCCCCGGCGTGTCCGACGTGGTCACCGAGGTCCACGTGGAGGCCGTCTTCGACGACGGATCCCGGCTCGCGGTGGTCTCCGACCCCATCGGCGGCACGGCCGGCCAGGACGCGCCCGGCGCCCTGCTGCCCGGCGAGGGGTACCCGGAGGCGGCCCACGAGGTGCTGCTCACCGTGACCAACACCGCCACGGTGCCGATCTCGGTCACCTCGCACTTCCACTTCTTCGAGGCCAACCCGCGGCTCGACTTCGACCGGGCCGCGGCCTACGGCATGCGGCTGTGCGTGCCGGCCGGGTCCTCGGTACGGTTCGGGCCCGGCGAGAGCGCGGAGATCGGCCTCGTGCCGATCGGCGGCGACCGGATCGCGATCGGCTTCGCCGGCCTGGTCGACGGGCCGCTGGACGCGCCCGGTGCGAAGGCGGAAGCACTGCGCAAGGCCGCCGCCTGCGGATACCTGGGAACCGGCACGCGGGACACGCGGGACACGCGGGACACGCACGGCTCACGCGAGGGAGAGAAGTGATGGACCCGTACGAGTACGCCTCCGTGCACGGCCCCCGCACCGGGGACCGGATCCGGCTCGGGGACTCGGGCCTGACCGTCCGGATCGAGTCCGACTCCCAGGCGCCGGGCAACGAGTTCCTGGCCGGCTTCGGCAAGACGGCCCGCGACGGGCTGCATCTGAAGGCCGCCGCCGTACGCGAGACGTGCGACGTCGTCATCAGCAACGTCGTCGTGATCGACGCGGTGCAGGGCATCCGCAAGGTGTCCATCGGCATCCGCGAGGGCCGGATCGTCTCCGTCGGGCGGGCCGGCAACCCCGACACCCTCGACGGTGTCGACGTGGTCGTCGGTACCGGCACCTCGATCGTCTCCGGCGAGGGGCTCATCGCCACCGCCGGAGCCGTCGACCCCCACGTCCACCTGCTGTCCCCGCGCATCATGGAGGCCTCGCTCGCCTCCGGCGTCACCACGATCATCGGCCAGGAGTTCGGCCCGGTCTGGGGCGTCGGCGTCAACTCCCCGTGGGCGCTGCGCAACGCCTTCGCCTCGTTCGACGCGTGGCCCGTCAACATCGGTTTCCTGGGCCGTGGTTCGTCCTCGAACGGCGCCCCGCTGGTGGAAGCGCTGGCCGAAGGCGGCGCGTGCGGCTTCAAGGTGCACGAGGACATGGGCGCCCACACCAGGGCGCTCGACACCGCACTGCGCGTCGCCGAAGAGCACGACGTCCAAGTCGCCCTGCACAGCGACGGGTTGAACGAATGCCTCACCGTCGAGGACACCCTGAAGGTCCTCGAAGGCCGCACCATCCACGCCTTCCACATCGAGGGCTGCGGCGGCGGCCACGTCCCGAACGTCCTGAAGATGGCCGGCGTCCCCAACGTCATCGGCTCGTCCACCAACCCCACCCTCCCCTTCGGCCGGGACGCGGTCGCCGAGCACTACGGCATGATCGTCTCGGTCCACGACCTCAAGACCGACCTGCCGGGCGACGCGGCGATGGCCCGCGACCGCATCCGCGCCGGAACGATGGGCGCCGAGGACGTGCTGCACGACTTGGGCGCGATCGGCATCACCTCCTCCGACGCCCAAGGCATGGGCCGCGCCGGCGAGACCGTACGCCGTACGTTCGCCATGGCGGGCAAAGTGAAGGCCGAGCTCGGCCCCCTCGAAGGCGACGGGCCCGACGACGACAACGCGCGTGTCCTGCGCTACATCGCCAAGCTGACCATCAACCCCGCCATCGCCCACGGCCTCTCGCACGAGATCGGCTCCATCGAGCCCGGCAAGATGGCCGACATCGTGCTGTGGCGCCCCGCCTACTTCGGCGCCAAGCCGCAGATGGTGCTCAAGTCCGGCTTCCCCGCCTGGGGCGTCACCGGCGACCCCAACGCCGCGACCGACACCTGCGAACCCCTGGTGCTAGGCCCGCTGTTCGGGGCGCACGGCGGCACACCCGCCGAGCTGTCCGTCGCCTTCGTGGCCAAGGCCGCCGTCGACCAGGGCGGCGACCAGCTGCCCACCCGCCGCCGCCGGGTCGCCGTACGCGGCACCCGGGGCATCGGCCCGGCCGACCTCCTCCTCAACTCCCGTACCGGAGCGGTAGGTGTGGACGGCGCCACCGGACTCGTCACCCTCGACGGCGACCCGCTGCGCTCCGAACCGGCCGACTCCGTCTCCCTCAACCGCCTCTACTTCCTGTAAGGACCACCCTGATGTCTGCTGCCGCCGACGGCTTCCGCATGCCCGCCGAGTGGACTCCGCACGAGCGGACCTGGATGGCGTGGCCCGGCCCCAACGTCACCTTCCCCAACGAGGCCGAACTCGCCGAGTCCCGCGCCGCCTGGGCCTCGGTCGCCCGCGCGGTACGCCGCTTCGAGCCGGTCACCATGGTGGTCGGCCCCGGCCAGGCCGACAGCGCCCGCGCGCTCCTCGGCCCCGACGTCGACCTCGTCGAGCGCGAACTCGACGACGCGTGGATGCGGGACATCGGCCCGACCTTCCTCACCGACGGCAACGGCCAACTCGCCGCCGTGGACTGGACGTTCAACGGCTGGGGCGCCCAGGACTGGGCGACGTGGGAGCACGACGCGAAGATCGGCGCGCACGTCTCGGATCTCGCCGGGGCGCGTACGTACACCTCGCGCCTGGTCAACGAGGGCGGCGCCATCCACGTCGACGGCGAGGGCACGGTGCTGCTCACCGAGACCGTGCAGCTCGGCCCCGAGCGCAACCCCGACTGGACCCGCGAGGAGGTCGAGACGGAGATCCACGCGATGCTCGGCACCCGCAAGGCGATCTGGCTGCGGCGCGGCCTCACCGCCGACTACCCGCCGCACGGCTACGGCACACTGGGCCACGTCGACATCGTCGCCGCCTTCGCCCGCCCCGGCGTGGTCGTCGCCCACACCCAGCCCGACCCGTCCCACCCCGACCACGAGCTCTGCAAGGAGAACGTGGCGCTGCTCCGCGCCCAGAAGGACGCGCGCGGCCGCTCCCTTGAGGTCGTCGAGATCCCGGCCCCGACCGTCGTCCAGGACGACCACGGCTGGGTCGACTACTCCTACATCAACCACTACCTCTGCAACGGCGGGGTCGTCCTGTGCGCGTTCGACGACCCGCGCGACGAGAACGCGGCGGGGATCTTCCGCCGTCTGTTCCCCGAGCGCACGGTGACGCTGGTGGACGCGCGCACGATCTTCGCGGGCGGGGGCGGCATTCACTGCATCACGCAGCAGCAGCCGAGGGTGTAGCCCCACCCGGGGTGCCCGGTCCGTTCACCGTCACCGCCGGGGCCGGCAGGCCGGGTCGCCCTTGAGGTGCCGGTAGTCGTCCCCACGAGCCCCGCTGGGAGCGGCCAGGTGGTCCGCTCCGCTGACCTTGATGGCTACGCCTTCGATGGGGCGGTCGCAGTAGAGGCAGAATTTGATGCGGGGGGTGGGGGGCGCGGCGTCCTGGTCCCTGTCACCGGCTTGGTACAGCAGGAAGTGTCGCGGACAGGAGTAGATGTCTGCGCCGGCCCCCGCGGCCGTGTGCACTTCGCCGATCTTGATCGGCTCGTCGGTGAGCGCGCCGTCATGACAGCAGGCCTGTAGCACTCTGTCTTGTCGTGAGGACATGTTGTTGTTCTCCTTGCCGCTGACTACGAGGTGTGTACCGGAGTAGCGTTTCCGATACGGACCGTGAGTGGCAGGAGTCGCGTGTCCGCCCATGTCCGCTGTGCTGCGGACGCTGCGGAGGCTGGGGGCGTCCATGATCGAAACCTTCGGGCAGGCGCTGCGCAGGCTGCGAGGATCGCGCTCGCTCCGCGATGTCGCCGCGCTCGCGGCCTGCGGGAAGAGCTATATCGCCGATCTGGAGAAGGATCGCCGCTTTCCGAGCCGCGAGATCGCCGCAGCGCTCGATCGAGCCCTGGGCGCCCGGGGCGAGCTGATCGCTCTCGCTGACGCCCGTCCGGGCGCGAACCCCTTGGACCAGGCGCACGTTCTCCAGCGCGGGCTGCACGAGTCGCTCACCGCAGGGCCGTTGTCGGACCATTCGCTCGACGACGTGGAGTACACGGTCGCGCGTCATGGCCGGGCCACCCGGTATCGGGCCGCCGCCGAACTCCTGCCCGAACTCCTCGCCGGATTCACAGACCTGCGTCTCATGCTGTGCGGCCGCCAGTCCGCGCCGGTGCGCAAACGCCTGACGATCTCCGTGGCCCGCATGTCCGGGCTCATGGCGCTCACTCTGCTGAAACTCGGCGACGGGCGGTCGGCGGCCTGGTGGGGTACTGGCCGAGCCGCTGCGGCCGCGGCCGAGGACAGGGCGACACTGTCGTGGATGTACGCGCAAGAGGCCTACCAGCTGTACTACGGGGGAGATCTAGAGGGTGCGTTGGAACTCGCCGGTCGCGCGCAGCAGTTGGCAGGGGGTCTGCCCTGCGTGGGACCGGCACTGGCGGCGCCCCTGGCGGCGCGTGCGCACGCCCTTCTCGGCCGCCGTGCTGAAACGAGTGCGGCGCTGGCCGAGGCCGAGGCAGCCCTCCAGCGGCTGGATCCGGCTGATGCGGTCGCGTCGGCGTTCGGATACTCGGAGTCTCAGTTCCGCTTCCATGGCGGGAACGCCTTGACGCATCTCCGAGAGACGGGTCCGGCCGGTGAACAGCAGGAACGGGCGCTGGAGTTGTACCCCGTCTCCGACCACATGGACCGGGCGCTGGTACGCCTGGATCAGGCGATGTGTCTGGCCATCGCGGGAAACGCGGCGGAGGCTGCCGCGCACGCCACGGACACCCTGGCGGGCCTGCGGCCGGGGCACCTCTCGGCCTTGATCACCTACCGCGCCGCCGAACTGGTCGCTAGGGTGCCCGAGGCACGGACCGTGCCAGAAATGCGGGTACTGCGCGAAATGTTGGCGCTGCCCCCGGGCGAGAGGGCCGGCAATGGTGCAGATCAGTCCCGCGACGGAACACGACCTTGATGTGATCGCCGAGATCCTTGGCGAGACCGAGGCCTACTACGGCGGCGACAATGTCCGCCCGCCCGTTACCGAAATCCGTGCCGCGCTGTTCAGTGCCCGTCCAGCTGCCCACTGCCTGCTGGCCCGCGACGGCGACCGTGTGCTCGGCCTCGCCTCATACTCGCTGTTGTGGCCGGCAGCCGGCGCGGACACCTCTCTGTACCTCAAGGAGCTGTACGTACGCGGCGGCGCCCGTCGCCAGGGTGTCGCGCGGGCGCTCATGGAAGGGGTCAAGGCAGCGGCGGCCGAAGCCGGGTGCTCGCGCGTCGAGTGGACGGCGGACACGGACAACCCGCCTGCCCTGGCCCTGTACGAGGCCCTTGGGGCGCCACAGCACATGGGCAAGGTGTTCTACCGGGTCTCGATCTGACAGCTCGCGAAGCGGAGTCGGCATGCGGACGGTGGCCATCACGGGAACACGTACGACCGAACACCGCCCCCGGCACGACTACGGCGTCCTCTTCGCGGCCCACCTCGCCGCGTTCACCGACGGGCACTTCCTTATCGGCGGAGCCCGCGGCATCGACAGCCTGGCTCTGGAGTGGCTGGCCAGAAGCACCGATGCGCACATCACCGTCGTAGTGCCCGGAACCCTCGCTCAGCAGCCCGCCGAGGCACGTCACGTCGTGGACCGTACGAGGTCCCCCGCATCGATGGCATCGTCGAACTCGGCGCGGCCGACCTGGACACCGCGGCCTATCACGCACGCAACCGGTGGATGGTCGACCACACCCGCGTGACCGTGGGATTCCCGCACGCCACCGCGCCCTCGACCGGCACTTGGCAGGCGCTCGACTACACGGCGGAGCAGGGAAAGCCGCGCTTGGTCGTGCCGGTGTGACCGGGCGGGTGCACCCTCTCCGCCTCGTACCTCCGTGCGCCTGCCGAGAGCCCGCATTCCGGGGGCGGTTCGGGCGTCGCGGGGCGCCGGCTCGCGCAGGGCCAACCGTCGACGGCTCGGAGGCGGCAGGGACGCCATGTGATCGACTGGGCCGCATGACTACAAGGACCGTGTACCTGTTCTGCTCCGCGGCCCCGCCCGTCTTCGAGGTCGCCGCGGTGATCGAATCGCTGCAAGCGGGTGGCTGGGACGTGTGTCTCGGGCTGACTCCCGCCGCGGCGTCCTGGATCGAGGAGTCCCTCTCCGGGCTCGCCACCCTGACCGGGCATCCGGTGCGGTGGCAGTACAGAAGCCCGGGGGAGCCGGACACCTGGCCGGCCGCCGATGTCATTCTCTTCGCGCCCGCCACGTTCAACTCCGTCAACTCCTGGGCAGCAGGGCTGACTTCGGCCTTCGTCGTCGGGGTCGCCGCCGAGGCGATCGGCAAGCGGATACCGATCGTGGCCATGCCGTGCCTGAACGCCGCCTACGCCCGGCACCCCCAGTTCGAGCAGTCCGTGGAGACGCTGCGTTCCGCCGGGGTCACCGTGCTCTACGGGGGCGACACGGGCGCCGGCGCCGGCTTCGTGCCGAACCAGCCCGGCGAGCAGCCCCCCGAGGGCTTCCCCTGGCGCATCGCGCTCGACGCGGTCGAGGCCTCCGTCACGCCCTGACGGCGCGGACCTCCCACCGGGGCGCGACGCAGGCGTGGCTACCGGCGCCGCCCGGGCCGCCCCCAGGCGCGGACGTCCGCATGGCTCCCCCCGGGGAGAGGGGGCTCGCGGGGCCCGGGCGGGCCGGGGCGCACGCGGCTCCCACCCGCGGGGGCGGCGGCTCGGGCGGCCGGGGCGGCGGCTCGCGTGGCCGGGGCGGCCGGGGTGCACAGGGCTTCCGCCCTCGCGGAGGCGGCTCGCCCGGCCGGGCGGGCCGCGTACACAGGGCTCCCGCCCCCGCGGAGGCGGCTCGCGTGGCTGGGGGCGGCCCGCGTATCGGGTAGAACATACGGGTGAACGCACCGCGCCGCCGCAACACCGCCCCGCCCCGCGAGGAACTGCTCGCCGCCGCCATGGCCACCATCGCCGAGCGCGGACTCGACGGGCTCACCATGGCCGGGCTCGGCCGTGAGGTCGGTATGTCCAGCGGGCACCTCCTCTACTACTTCCGCACCAAGGACGAGCTCCTGCTCCAGACCCTGGAGTGGAGCGAGGGGCGCCTCGGGGACGAGCGGCGCGCGCTGCTCGCCCGGCCCGGCACCGTACGGCAGCGGCTCGACGCCTACGTCGACCTGTACGTGCCCGACGGGCCGCGCGACCCGCACTGGATCCTGTGGCTGGAAGTCTGGAACCGTTCGCAGAACGCCGACGACGGGGCCCGCGTGCGGCAGGCCGCCATCGAGGGCGCCTGGCACCGCGACCTGGTGGCGATACTCGCCGAGGGCGTCTCGCGCGGCGAGTTCCGCCCCGTCGACGCGGACCGGTTCGCCTCCCGGCTGCGCGCCCTGCTCGACGGCTTCAGCGTCCACGTAGCGGTCGGCCTGCCCGGCACCGGCAGGGAGCAAGTCATGGCCCACGTAAGGGAGTTCGTGGACGAATCGCTGCTGCGCCCCTGACCCGCCACCGGCACGCCGCCGCGGTCCGCGACCGGTGTGCCACCGGCGCGGACCCCGGCGCCGGGGAACGCAACGCACGTAAGTACGCCACATCGTTGCGCCCGCACTCCTTGTCCGCCGGGCCCCGCTGCGCCACCGTGAGCGTCCATGGGACGAGAGCACTGGAAGAAGATCTGGGTCGGGTCGGCCGGCAACATGGTCGAGTGGTTCGACTGGTTCGTGTACGCCACCTTCGCCGTGTACTTCGCGGACGCGTTCTTCCCGAAGGGCAACGAGACCGCCAACCTCATGAACACCATGGGGATCTTCGCCGTCGGCTTCTTCATGCGGCCCGTCGGCGGCTGGCTGCTCGGCCGCATCGGTGACCGCAAGGGCCGCAAGGCCGCGCTCACCCTGACCGTCACCCTGATGTCCGCCTCGGCGATCCTGATCGCGATCGCCCCGACGTACGCGGTCGCCGGATACGGGGGAGTGGCCGTTCTGCTGGTCGCCCGACTCCTCCAGGGGCTCTCCGTCGGCGGTGAGTACGCGGCCAGCGCCACCTACCTCACCGAAGCCTCCGACCCCGGGCGGCGCGGCTTCGCCTCCAGCTTCCAGTACGTGTCGATGACCGCGGGCCAGCTCGTCGGCCTCGGCCTCCAGATCGTGCTGCAGCGCAGCCTCTCGGACGCGGCCCTGCACAGCTGGGGCTGGCGCATCCCCTTCATCGTCGGCGCGCTCGGCGCGGCCGTCGTCTTCTACCTGCGCCGCTCCATGCTGGAGACCGAGGTGTACGAGGAGTCGGGCGCGGCCGGGGACGAGGACCGCGGCACCCTCAAGGCGCTGTGGGCGCACCGGCGGGAGGCGCTGCTCGTCATGGCGCTCACCATGGGCGGCACCGTCGCGTACTACACGTACACGACGTACCTGACGAAGTTCCTCTCCAAGAGCGCCGGCATGGAGAAGTCCACCGCCTCGCTCGTCAGCTTCTGCGCGCTGTTCGTCTTCATGTGCCTCCAGCCGCTCGCGGGCGCGCTCTCCGACCGGATCGGACGCCGGCCGCTCCTGATCACCTTCGCCGTCGGCTCGACCTTCCTGACCGTGCCGATCATGACGATGCTCAAGCACGCCGGCACGTTCTGGCCCGCCTTCGGCCTCGCCCTGCTCGCCCTGGTCGTCGTCACGGGCTACACCTCGATCAACGCCTGCGTGAAGGCCGAGCTCTTCCCCACCAGCATCCGCGCGCTCGGCGTCGCCCTGCCCTACGCCCTGGCGAACGCCCTGTTCGGCGGGACCGCCGAATACGTGGCGCTCTGGTTCAAGAAGGCCGGCGCCGAATCCGGCTTCTACTGGTACGTGGCCGGATGCGCCGCCGTCTCCCTCGTCGTCTACCTCACCATGCGCGAGACGCGGGACATCGACCTCAACCGGGTAAAGGAAGAGGCGCCGGCCACCCGGGCCCAGCCCGTCGCATCGAATTAGCGCAGGTCGGGCGGGGCGGCCCGGATGGTGAGACCCCGTCTCAGCCGACCGGACCCTTGTGGCAGACTGCTTGCGTGCTCGCTTTCGCCATGATTATGGACAGCAGCGCGCCGGTCCGCAGTGACCGCTGAAACCGTGGAACCATCCGCGGCAGCGGCATCGTGCCCCAGACCCGCGCGCAGACCTCTCGCACCCGCGAGGGGTCTTTTCGTTTACCGGCCCCACCACGGCCGGGGCGAGCAGCGCGACGACGGGGGCAAGTGGAGCCAGCAGTTCGGAGCCACTCACCCGACAGGAGTCAGATCAGCATGACGACCAACGAGGCGCACGAGGCCGCCGAGGAGAGTCTTCTCGCCGGCCCTCGGGTCGACGACAGCTTCCACGTCTTCGACACGACGCTGCGCGACGGCGCCCAACGCGAGGGCATCAACCTCACCGTCGCGGACAAGCTGACGATCGCCCGGCACCTGGACGAGTTCGGCGTGGGCTTCATCGAGGGCGGCTGGCCCGGCGCGAACCCCCGCGACACCGAGTTCTTCGCCCGCGCACAGCAGGAGATCCGCTTCAAGAACGCCCAGCTCGTGGCCTTCGGCGCCACCCGCCGCGCGGGCGGCAAAGCCGCCGAGGACCCGCAGGTGCGGGCCCTGGTGGAGTCCGGCGCCCCTGTGGTCACTCTGGTCGCCAAGTCGCACGACCGGCACGTCGAGCTGGCCCTGCGCACCACCCTGGACGAGAACCTGGAGATGGTCCGCGACACCGTGTCCCACCTGCGCGAGCAGGGCCGCCGGGTCTTCGTGGACTGCGAGCACTTCTTCGACGGGTACAAGGCCAACCCCGAGTACGCCAAGGCCGTCGTACGGGCCGCGAGCGGGGCCGGCGCGGACGTCGTCGTCCTGTGCGACACCAACGGCGGCATGCTGCCCGCGCAGATCCACGCGGTCGTCGCCACCGTGCTCGCCGACACCGGCGCCCGGCTCGGCATCCACGCCCAGGACGACACCGGCTGCGCGGTCGCCAACACCCTCGCCGCCGTCGACGCGGGCGCCACCCACGTGCAGTGCACCGCCAACGGTTACGGCGAGCGCGTCGGCAACGCCAACCTGTTCCCCGTCGTCGCCGCACTGGAGATCAAGTACGGCAAGAAGGTGCTGCCCCAGGGCGCGCTCGCGGAGATGACCCGCATCTCGCACGCCATCGCCGAGGTGGTCAACCTCGCGCCCTCCACGCACCAGCCGTACGTCGGTGTCTCCGCCTTCGCCCACAAGGCCGGCCTGCACGCCTCCGCGATCAAGGTCGACCCCGATCTGTACCAGCACATCGACCCCGGCCTGGTCGGCAACCACATCCGCATGCTGGTCTCCGACATGGCCGGCCGCGCCTCCATCGAGCTCAAGGGCAAGGAGCTCGGCGTCGACCTCGGCGACGACCGCGAGATGGTCGCCCGGGTCGTGGAGCGGGTCAAGGCGCGCGAACTGGAGGGCTACACCTACGAAGCCGCCGACGCCTCCTTCGAGCTGCTCCTTCGCGACGAGGTCGAGGGCGGGCCGCGCGACTACTTCCGCATGGAGTCGTACCAGGCGATCATCGAGACCCGCCAGGACGGCACCCACGCCAACGGCGCCACCGTGAAGTTCTGGGTCGGCCAGGAACGCCTCATCGTCACCGCCGAGGGCAATGGCCCCGTCAACGCCATGGACTCCGCGCTGCTCCAGGGCTTGGAGCGGTTCTATCCGCAGGTCGCCAAGTTCGAGCTGGTCGACTACAAGGTGCGCACCCTTGAGGGCAAGCACGGCACCGCCTCCACCACGCGCGTCCTGATCACCACGACGGACGGCACGGCCGAGTGGACGACCGTCGGCGCGGGCCCCAACGTGATCGCCGCGTCATGGGAAGCGCTCCAGGACGCGTACACGTACGGTCTGCTCCGGGCCGGGGTCGAGCCGCGTCGGTAGTGGGGCCGGCTCGGTGGTGTCTTGGGGGCGGGAGGGGTCCCGGGGCGCGTGTACGTACGGTCTGCTCCGGGCCGGGATCCAGCCGCGCCGGTAAGGGGGCCCGGTGGCGCCCTGGGTGGGGGAGGAGCCCGGCCGGTACTTCGCGCCCGCCCCGCACCCCGGTCGCGCCACCCCGTATGTCCGTTTCCGGGCGGCCTCGGGTAGCGTCGGCACCATGAGGCTCAGGGTTTTCTCCGTACTCCCCGCCGTAGCGCTCGCCGTACTGGTCGCGGCGGCGCCCGCCATGGCCGCGAGCGGCGCGAGCGGCGCGTCCGACGTGGCCGACCAGCTCAAGAAGAGCCCGGTCTACGTGGATCCCGGAGCCGCGAACCAGCTCAGTCCCGCCCAGGCCGACGCCCTGGCCAAGAAGATCAAGGACGCGAACAAACCGCTGTTCGTGGCCGTACTGCCCAACAGCGCCGCGTTCCCCAGGGACTCGATCCTGCAGTACCTGCGGACCGACACCGGCGTCACCGGCCTGTACGCGATCCGGCTCGGTGACGCGTTCACCTCGGGCGCCGACCGCAAGGTCATGCCGCCGCAGTCCGTCAAGAACCTCAACAGCGCGGTACGCGCCCCCGGCACCGGCGGTGACGCGGTGACCCAGCTCAACGCGTTCGTCGACAAGGCGCTCCCGCAGATGAAGGGCCGCGCGCCCGCCTCGTGGGGCGGCGGCTCCGGCTCCGACGGCGGCGTGAACACCGGCGCACTCATCGGCGTGGGCGCCGTGGTCGTGGCGGGCGGCGCCGGTGCGTACGCGCTGGTGCGGCGGAGCCGCAAGAAGAAGGCCGAGGAGGAGCGGGCCGCGCTCCAGCGCCTCCAGGTCGTCGTCGACGAGGACATCACCGCGTTCGGCGAGGAGCTGGACCGGCTCGACTTCCACCCCGCCGAGGCCGGCGCCGACGACGCGATGCGCGCCGACTACGAGCGCGCCCTCGACTCCTACGAAACCTCCAAGTCCCTGATGGCGAAGGCCGAACGGCCCGCCGACGTGACCGGCGTGACCCAGGCACTGGAGGACGGCCGCTTCTCGCTCGCCACCCTCGCCGCCCGTCGCGAACACCGGCCGTTGCCCGAGCGCCGCGCCCCCTGCTTCTTCGACCCGCGCCACGGCCCCTCCGTCGAGGACGCCACCTGGACTCCGGCCGGCGGCGCCCCGCGCCAGGTGCCGGTCTGCCTCGCGGACGCGACCCGGCTGCGTGACGGCCAGGACCCGATGGTCCGCGAGGTCGACACCGACCAGGGCCGCCGCCCCTACTACGACGCGGGCCCGGCGTACGGCCCCTGGGCGGGCGGCTACTTCGGCGGCGGCATGCTGCCCGGCCTCCTGATGGGCACGATGCTCGGCTCGATGCTGTCGACGCCCGCCTACGCTTCGGACTACGGCGCCGGCTCCTACGACGCGGGCTCCGGTTTCGACGGCGGCGACGTGTCGGGCTCCGACTTCAACCCCTCCGACTTCGGGGGCGGAGACTGGGGCGGCGGGGGCGGCGACGGTGGAGGGTTCGGCGGCGGAGACTGGTGACGGCGGGGGATTGGCCGGCGGCGACTGGTGACTCGGGCGACCGGTGACCCGAGGCCGGCGACGGCGGGGGGTTCAGCGGCGACTGATGACCCGGGGCCGGCGACTGCTGACGGGGGCCGGCGACGGCGGGGGATTCGGCGGCGGCGAGTGATGATCCGGGGCCGGTGACTGGTGACCGGGGCCGGCGGTTCCGCCCCCGGTGACCTCGCTGTTGACCCGCCGCGTTCCCGCGAGCGATAGTTGCGAGCCGCACATCCAAAGTTGGGGACACATTGCACGCCGGGCACGAAGACACCATCGCGGCCTGCGCCGATGCCGAGGCGCTGCTGCGCGCGGGCCGCACCAGCGCTGCCCGCAAGGCCGCGCGGGCCGCGCTGTACACGGAGGGGCCCGACCCCCGGCTCTACGCCCTGCTCGGCCGCGCGTACGCCGCCGAAAGCGTCGAGGGGCACGCCGACCGCGCGGAGGCCGTGTTCCGCGAGGGGCTCGACACCTTCCCCGACGACCTCGGTCTGCTCGCCGCCTACACCGATCTGTGTCTCGCCGACGACGACCCGGCCCGCAACCGCAGGGCACCCGAACTGGCCGCCCGGATACGGAAGTTGGCCCCCGAATCGCCGCACGCGGCACACGCGGCCGACGCGGGCGGGACCCCCGGACAGCCTTCGACGGGCCGGGTCCAGCGGCACGACGCACGGCTCGTGCTCGCCGTCATAGGACACGCGGCCGGCGCCGCACAGCAGGCGTGGGACCAGGCCCGCTCACGGCCCGCCGACGACCGCACCGCCGTACTCGCCGAGACCCTCACCGCCCTCGCCCGGCGCGGCCGGGCGCCGCTGCGTCTGCTGATCAGGGCGCCGCTCGCGGGCGCCCTCACCTGCTGGGCGTGGTTCGTCCTCGTCCTGCTCGCCGTGGTCGCGCTGCGGCTGCCGGAGTGGTCCGGCCTCGCGGCGCTGCTCGGCCCCGGGCTCTTCCCCCTGCTCCACCGGGTGCTCGGCGCCGCCCGCAGGCGGGCGCTCGCCCGGCCGCAGGTGGCGGCCGCGCCGCCGTCCTCGCGCGGCACGTTCCCCGCCCTGCCTCCCGTACCGCCGTACACGACGCGGGAGAAGACGGCGGCCGCGGTGGTCGTGGCCGCGGTGGCCGTCACGCTCACCGTCTTCGTGGACTACCTGGCCGGCCGGTAACTGGCCCCGGCCACGGCGCGGGTGTGGACTACATCGCGTGCCGGTAGGTGGCGCCGTCCCGCGTGCGGGTGAGGTGGCCGCCGGTCACCAGGAACCGGCGCAGTGCCGGGAAGTCGTCGTGCACGGCGAGCAGCGCCTCGTTGACCTCGCGCTCCGTGTAATCACGGCCGGGCGCGAAGAGCGTCACCGCGAGATGGGCCAGCAGCTGCTCGCGGCGGGCCGTCTTCCGTGGAATGGCCGTCAGACGCCCGCGCGAGAAAAGGGCGGCGACGGCGGGGGAGTTGGCGGCGGCACCCGGGGCCGCGGTGTTGTTCTCCATGCGGGAAGCGTCGCCCGGGGGAGCGGCGCCGGACAACGCAATATCGCCAGGTGCGCCAGGTGCGCTGTGTGCGCGGCGACGCGGCGGGCCGGCACCCCAGGTGCCGGCCGGGCGCGCGTCAGGCGGACTTGATCGCGGAGATGTCGAAGGTGAGCTTCACCTTGTCGCTGACCATGACACCCCCGGTCTCCAGGGCGGCGTTCCAGGTCAGGCCCCAGTCGGAGCGCAGGATCTCGGCGCTGCCCTCGAAGCCGACGCGCTGGTTGCCGTAGGGGTCGGTGGCCGAGCCCTGGAACTCCAGGTCGATGGAGAGCGGCCGGGTGACGTCCTTGATCGTCAGGTCGCCGACCAGGCGGTACGTGTCGCCGCCGAGCGCCCTGGCCTCGGTCGAGCGGAAGCTCATCAGCGGGAACTGCTCGGCGTCGAAGAAGTCGGGGCTGCGCAGGTGGGCATCGCGGTCGGCCATGCCGGTGTCCACGCTGGCGATCTTGACGACGATGGTTGCGGCGGACGCGGCCGGGTTCGTGCCGTCCAGGGTCAGGGTGCCCTCGTGGTCGGTGAAGGAGCCGCGGACGTTGGTGACCATGGCGTGCCGCACGGTGAAGCCGATGCTGCTGTGGGCCGGGTCGATGGTGTACGTGCCGGTCAGCGCGGCGAGTGCGGGGTCGACCGCGGTGGGCGCCGCGGAGTCGAGGGGGGCGGTGCTGCTGTCGCTGTTCTTACGGCCGAAGAGACCCATGGCGTACTCCTTCGCTACGCGCCGCGGCCTTGCGCCGAAGCGGTTTAACTTTCAACGACATTCACGGTAGAGCTATTCCGTTCGGATTTCAACTATCTCACTGGAGCGCCCTCGGCGCGACCCGGCGCGCCGCGGGGGTGGCGCCTTCGCTCAGAGGCCGGGCGGCAGCGGGGCCGGGCCCAGGGTGGTCGTGCCGGGGGCGGCGCGATGGCCGAGCCCGGTGCGGTAGGCGTCCATCGCCGCCTCGACGCGCCCCGCGCGGCGCAGCAGATCGCCGAGGAGCCGGCACAGGTCGGCCAGGTCGCCGGTGGCTCCACTGCGTTCGAGCAGCCCGAGCGCGGTGACGTAATGCTCCTCCGCCGCCTCGGGCTCGCCCCGCTCCTCGCGGATGAGGCCGAGCAGCCGGTGCGCGCCGCCCGCGTGCACCGCGCCGTGCTGGTCGCCGAGTTCGGTGAGCGGGGCGAGCAGCGCCATCGCCTCCTCGTGCCGCCCGAGCCGACGCAGTACATCCGCGAGCTCCACCTCGACCTGCGCGGTGAACAGGACGGCCCGCTTGGCGGCGAGCATGTCACGTGCCGTGCGCAACTCCCGTTCGGCGAGGCCGAGTTGATCCTCCTGGGCGTAGACGTAGCCGCGCATCCAGTGGCAGTGCGCGAGGTCGGTGCGCAGCCGCAGCTGGCGGTAGATCGACTGGGCCTTGGCGAGCGCGTCGTCCGCGTCGGCCAGGCGCCCCTCGGCCAGGAAGGTCCGCGCGACCTGCCGGTGCATCCCCGCGACCAGCGCCGGATCGTTGACCTGCGGGGCGAGTGCGAGCGCCAGCTCGGCGGCCCGCGCGGCGCGGGCCTGGGCGCCCATGTCCAGGTACGGGCCGATGACCGCGGCGTACAGGAGGACCAGTGCCTCGGGGTCGGCGAGCCCGCTGGTGCCGAGCTCGTCGATGGCCGACTCCAGGAGGTAGCAGGCGTAGCGCAGTTCACCGGCGAGGATGTGGGCGACAGCCCGGCCCCGGACCGCCCGCGCGCGGCGCGGCAGCGGCTCGTCGGCCAGGAGTCGCTCGCTCTCCTCGAAGTGCCGTACGGCGTCGGTCAGTTCACCGGTTTCCAACGCGCAGTCGCCGAGTCCCTGAAGCGCCTCGGCGCGCTCCTCGTCGAGGCCGTGCAGCTCGGCCTCGGTCAGCAGGTGGCGGTAGCGGACGGCCGCCTCGTCCGCCTCGCCGGTGGCCAGCGCCCGCTGGGCGTCGGTGAGGCCGAGGCGCAGCTCGGTGACGAGCCGGGCCGGGCGTCCGGTGGCCAGCTCCTCGTACGTGGTGCCGAGCCGCTCGGCGAGATGGCGCAGGGCCGCGTCCGAGGGGCGGACCTTGCCGGACTCCAGGGTGGAGACGTACGCCGGCGTGTAGGCGGGTTCGGCCACTTGGCGCTGTGTAAGCCCCAGTTGGCTGCGCAGCTGCTGAACTCGGCGGCCGATCACGGCAGGTGCGTCCATGGCTTCCCCTTGGCCCCAAAGCATTGCGCACGTCCTGTGCGCCCCCTAATTTAAGCAGGCCGTTCAATGCATTTACCTAGCTGCTTAACTTCCGTTACAGAGAGAGGACTTCATGCGCCCATCCATGCGCAGGGGCTTCATCGCGCGCAGAGGCACCGCGGCGGCCACGCTCGCCGGCGCCACCGTTCTCGCCGCGCTCGCGGCCGGGCCCGGCACCGCGGCCGCCGCCGGCTCGCCGCCGGCCCCGCCGCGGGTTCAGGTCGAGATACCCGGTCCGGAGGCCGCGTCGGGCGCGACCCTCGCGGGCTCCGGGCATGCCCTGGTGCCGAAGAACGGACTCGGCAGGCCCGCGCCGCACCTCTCGGCGTCCGCCGCCGCGTCCGCGTCCGCCGCCGGGGACGGCCAGGTCACCAAGGTGATCGACAACGGCTCGATCGCCGACCGCCTGGACATCGTCATCGTGGGTGACGGTTACACGGCCGACCAGTTGGACCAGTTCCACGCCGACGCCAAGGAGAAGTGGGGCGAGATCACCGGCGTCGAGCCGTACACGACGTACCAGAACCTCTTCAACGTGTGGACGGTGGACGCGGTCTCCGCCGAGAGCGGCGTCTCGGGCGACCCGGCACAGGGCGACGTGAAGAACACCGCGCTCGGCTCGTACTTCTGGTGCGACGGCGTCGAGCGGCTGCTCTGCATCGACCAGGACAAGGTCGACGCGTACGTGGCGAAGGCACCCCAGGCCGATCTGGTCGTCGTGCTCGCCAACAGCGCGAAGTACGGCGGTGCCGGGTACAACGAGCCGTCCGCGACGCTCGGCTACGAGGGCATATCGACCGCGTCCGCCGGGAACGCCAAGTCCGGCCAGGTCGCCATCCACGAGACCGGGCACTCCCTGGGCAAGCTGGCCGACGAGTACTTCTACCCGGACACTCCGGGGTACGAGCACTACGAAGGCCCCGAGGCCGACCAGTCCAACATCTCGGTCCTGTCCGCGGATCAAATGGCCGCGGACCGCACCAAGTGGTACCGCTGGCTGGGTGAAACGTCGCCGGACGGCGGGACGGTCGGGGCGTACGAGGGCGGCGGCTACTACGTCACCGGCCTGAACCGGCCCACCGACGGCTCGATCATGCGGATCCTGGGCAAGCCGTTCAATCTGCCGGGGGTGGAGGCGATGATCGCGGGGTTCTACCGGCACGCGTCGGTCGTGACGCCGGTGACGTCGACGGCGCGTACGCTGCGGCCGTCCGACACGGCCCGGGTCACGGTGCCGCGGCTTGTGGGCGGGCGGCAGTTGACGGTCCGCTGGTACCTGGACGGGCGGGAGCTGCGGCGGTACGAGGGGCGTACGGCGGTGCCGGTACGGGGCCTCGACCTCGGGCGGGGTGACCACCGTCTGACGGTGCGGGTGCTCGACCGGACCCCGTCGGTCCGCGACCCCGGGATCGCGAAGACCCTCCAGGACACGGCGGAGTGGCACACCCACCGCTAGCTGGTCGGGGCCGAGCGACCGGGCCGGACCGGGCCGGGCCGGGCTGGAGGTCCGCAGCCCCGTCGGACCACTTCGACGGGGCGAACGGCGCGCTCTATGGACGTACTTCAGGTGCATGGGCACATTCCCGGCGAACACCGTGATTGCTCTGAGGCGAAGCGGCACACGGCCTGGCGGCTCGGCCCTCAGGTCAGGGCGGCGACCAGCAGGGTGAAGGCGCCGATGATGACGGCGACGCGCACGTAGTGCCAGCGGTTCCAGCGGTTCATCTGCTCCTTCCAGTCCGCGGGCCGGGTCTCCGGGGTCCACGTCTTGTTCCGGTTGTTGATCGGAACGAGCAGCAGGAGCGACATGACCACGCTGAGCATCAGGAGTCCGGCGGCCGTGACGACCAGTCCGGTCCCGGCGTGGTGCCATCCGGTGACGGCCCAGAGCGCGGCCAGGACGAGCGATCCGATGTACCAGACCGGCATGACGGCGCCGAGCATCCGGCCTCCGTGGGCATGGCCGAGCTGGCCGCTGTCCTCGGGGAGTGCGTTGAGGATCGGACCCATGACGAAGGCGACGGAGAACTCCACCCCCACCATCAGGCCGACGACCACGGTGGTGACGACCTCAAGTGTGCTGAGCATGACGATCCCTCCAGTTATCTAGCATTGCTAGCTGTTGATGCAACGCTAGTGTTGCCATCGCTTGCTTGTCTAGCGGTGCTAGGGTCGGACCATGTCGGTCAAGGAACGCAAGGAGCGTGAGCGGGCGGGCCGCGAGCGCCTCATCGTGGCGACGGCTCGCCAACTCGCCGAGCAGCACGGCTGGGACGCGGTTACCACGCGCCGGCTCGCCGAGAGCATCGAGTACAGCCAGCCCGTCCTCTACAGCCACTTCCGCGGCAAACGCGAGATCATCGGCGCGGTTGCCCTTGAGGGCGCCGCGGAGCTGGCGGTGGCGCTGCGGGCCGCGACCGCCGCCGCGGCCGGTCCGCGCGCCCGGGTCACCGCACTCGCCCGCGGCTACCTCGACTTCGCCGCGCGCAATCCGGCGGTCTACGACGCCCTGTTCCAGCTCGACGGCGGCCTTGCGTATGCGCAGGAGGACACCCCGGCCCCTCTCAAGGATGCCTTCGCCGCCCTGCTGGAATGCCTCGGCGAGGTCGCCGGGGAGGGGGTCCACCCGGGGTTGTTCACCGAGCTCTTCTGGGCGTCCCTGCACGGGATCGTGACCCTGACCCGAGCGGGGCGGTTGCCGCCGGCGGACACGGAGGAGAGGGTACGTCTGCTGGTGGCCCGCCTGGCCGTGCTCTGACCTTGCGCCCGCGCGTCTGCCCACGCGGTTCGGCGCCGGGTGCCCTGCGGGCGCGCACGGCTGTCGCTTGTACGCGGGTCCACCGCGGTGGTGGCGGCGGATCGGCGCCGGGTGCCCTGCTGGGCGCGGGGCTGTGCCTTGCGCGGATGCGCCGCGGGGGGCGCGACCGGTCGACTCCGGGTGCCCTACAGGGGTGCGGGGCTGTGCCTGTTGCGCGGCTCCGCCACGACGGGCGCGGGCGACCCAGCACGGTCCGCACCCGAAGGCGGCGGGCTTGCTGGGGCTCCGCCCCAGACCCCGGGAGGCCCCACCCCACCCCTTCCCGAACCCTCCGGGGGTGAGAGCTGAGCTGAGGTACAGACTCCTGGGGCTCCGCCCCAGACCCCGTTCGCGCCTTGAGGGCGCTCGTCCTCAAGCGCCGGACCGGCTGGGGTGGCCCCGGCTGGGCACCCTGCCAGGGCAAGCCCCGCCAGGGGCGCGGGGAACTGCGCGAGACGCGAGCACGGTCCGCAGACGAAATCGGGTTATGGGGCGCGAGGAAGGCGCGAGCAACCCGGCGCGGTCAGCACAGGAACGGGCCGGGGGCGGAGCCCCCGAGGGGGCCGGGGGCAAGGCCCCCGGGGTTCTTGCGGGCACCCCGCAGCCCAGCCCCCCGGCAGGATTCCGTACCGTGGGGGTGTGTACCGGTTCCTGCTCACACCCCGCTGGTGGGGAATCCACGCCTTCGTCCTGCTCGCCATCCCCGCCTGCATCTTCATGGGCTCATGGCAGCTGGGCCGCTTCGAGGACCGCGTGCAGTCCCACGACGCCGCCGAGAAGGCCCCCGACCCCGCCACCCGCAAGGCCGAGCCGCTCGCCTCGCTGCTCCCCGTCGACCAGCGCACCTCCGGCCGCCCCGCGCAGGCCCGCGGCCACTACGGCGAGCAGTTCCTGGTGCCCGACCGCGAGGTCGACGGCAAGTCGGGCAGCTATGTCCTGACCCTGCTGCGCACCGACGGCGGCAAGGCGCTGCCCGTCGTACGCGGCTGGATCCCCCGGGGCGCCAAGGCCCCGGCCGCCCCCGCGGGCGACGTGGCCGTCACCGGCGTACTTCAGGCGTCGGAGACCGCGGGTTCGGACGGTGTGAACGCGCAGGGCGGGCTGCCCCGGGGCCAGGTCGGCATGATCAGCGCGGCCGCCCTCGTCAACTTGGTGCCGTATCCGGTGTACGACGCCTGGGTGACACTGCCCGGCGCCGCCACCGGCCTCATTCCGGTGCCGGCGAGCGCGCCGCAGAACAGCGGGCTCGACCTGAAGGCGTTCCAGAACCTCGGCTACACCGGCGAGTGGTTCGTCTTCGCGGGGTTCGTGGTCTTCATGTGGTTCCGTCTGGTGCGGCGCGAGGCCGAGGCCCTGGAAGACGCCGAACTGGGCCTCGCCCCGGACGGGTCCGACGCTCCCCCCGAGACCGACGGCGCCTTTGACGCGTCAGGGAAACCCGAGGCCGCGGGGGCCACCACCCGGGCCACCTGAAAGCCAAGCGCCACCCGAAGCCCGGGCCCCCGGCCCGAACCGAACCTAGTGCGCCGCCTCCGTCGCGGCCCCCGCGGCGAGGACGCCCGTCTTGTAGATCGTCCCGGCGCACGCGTTGGGGATCTTCGCCTCCGCGGTCGGCGCGCCGGGCTCGGCCACGTGGGTGACCGCCACCGCGCCGTCCTCCGTCGCGACCGGGGGGCCGCTGTTCGGGGCCAGTTGCGGGCTCTGGCCCGCGCCCCCGCCGCCCGCGCCGCTCCCGGCCGTCGTCGGCGCGGTGACCCCAGCGTTGCTCGCCGGGTTGCTCGACGGGCTCGGGTCGGGCGACGGGGTCGCCTTGGGGCAGGTGTCCGACGGCACCCAGGCGAACCGCACCTCGTAGGCCGCGGCCGGCTTGAGCACCAGGTGGTCCGCGTCCTGGGAGGGGTCGGGGAGGCCGGGTGCGGGGTCGCCCGCCGCGTGCTGGACCACAGTGATCTTCGCGGGGTCGGCCGCGCCCTGCGCGTGGACGTCGAACGTGCCGACCCCGCCGATCGCACATTGCCTGTCCGACGCGTTGACGACGCGGAACGCGCCGTACACCTTGCCGCTCGCGTCGGGCTTGCCGACCTTCGCGGACTTCACGCTCAGCTCGCCCGCCGCGCACACCGGCGAGTTCGCCTGCGTGGTGCCGCTGTGCGGCCCGTCGACGGCGCCCGCCGTGTCACCGGTCGTGCCCGTGCTGGGCGTCTTCGAGGCGCCCTTTCCGTCGGGCGTACCGCCGGGCCGGGTGCCGGCGCCGGTGGACGGGGCGTCGGGCGGCACCCTGTCGGGCGTGCCGGAGACGCCGCCCGACGTGCCGTACGTCTGCTGACCGTGGCCGGCGACGGCGGGCTGCTCGTCGGTGCTGCTCGCGGTGTCCGCGACATGGAGGAAGGCCGGCACCGCGGTGGCCACCAGGAGGACGGCCGCGACCGAGCCCACGACGGCCTGCCGCTTGCGCGCACGCCGTGCGGGTACCGCGGCCCGCAGGTGTTCGAGCGCCCCCTCGGAGGGCGTCAGCTCGTCGACCGCGCCGTGCAGCAGCCTGCGCAGTGCCTGTTCCCCGGCCGTGTCGGTGCCGCCGGGGGCGGGCGCAGACCCGGGGTGAGGGGTGCCGGTGCTGTTCTTTTCCGGCGTTGTGTCCACGAATCCGTATCCAGTCAGGTCGTTCAGGTCAATGCTGGGCCGCTGGTCCGACCCGTACTTGCCGTGCTCCCCGTGCTCGCCGTGCTCGACGTACTTCCCGTGCTCGCCGTACTTCCCGTACTTCCCGTGCTCCCCCGGCCGCTTGTCGTCGTTTCCGTCGGACCCCTTCATGCCGTCGCCTCCATGGCGACCCGCAGGGCGGCTATGCCTCGTGATCCGTACGCCTTCACCGAGCCCAGGGATATGCCGAGCGTCTCGGCGACCTGAGCCTCCGTCATGTCGGCGAAGTACCGCAGCACCAGCACCTCGCGCTGGCGGCGCTGGAGTCCGCGCATCGCCTTGATCAGGGCGTCGCGCTCCAGCCGGTCGTACGCGCCCTCCTCCGCGCTCGCCATGTCGGGCATCGGCTTGGAGAGGAGCTTGAGCCCGAGGATGCGGCGGCGCAGCGCGGAACGCGACAGGTTCACCACGGTCTGGCGCAGATAGGCGAGGGTCTTCTCCGGCTCGCGCACCCGGCTGCGCGCCGAATGGACGCGGATGAACGCCTCCTGCACGACGTCCTCGCAGGAAGCCGTGTCGTCCAGGAGCAGTGCGGCGAGGCCGAGCAGGGAGCGGTAGTGCGCCCGGTAGGTCTCGGTGAGGTGATCAACGGTGGTGCCGACCGCCATGATCTCGTCAGCGCTCCCGCGGGAGGACGCCTGGGACGGTACGAGGGCGGCGGGGCGGGTGGCCGGCATGGGCGCGATCACCGGCATGCCGCCGGGCACACCGGACCGCCGACGAGGGCGGACGACCATGCCACCGCGCGCCGGTACCGCTCTGAAGTCGAGTACCTCTGCCACGCCTGTTGGACACGTTCCTCCCCGTCAGGGTTGTACGCGTACGACACTGTTTTTGGCGGTGCGACACATGCCCTCATCCGTACCCGCTCTTCCCCAATGCCCCGATTTATACGGCACCTTGAGGGGCGACCGCATAGACGCTCCATGCCGTTCTGCCGGTTGCAGGGACACGGAAATGAATCGTGTAACAAGGCGTTGGGGCAGTTCAAGTGGTACAGACCAGCGACTTGCTCACAGAGCGTTCACAGATCCTACAAACGCGTGGGGATCAACGCCCGGTGAATTCGCGGGCCACCAGTTCGGCGATGTGGGCCACGTTCAAAGACGTGCCCTTGCGGAGGTTGTCGCCGCAGACGAAAAGTTCCAGTACGTGCGGATCGTCCGGCGAGCTGCGGACCCGGCCGACCCAGGTGGGGTCGGTGCCCACCACGTCGGCGGGGGTCGGGAACTCGCCGACGGCGGGGTTGTCGAAGAGCACCACACCGGGCGCGGTCGCCAGGATCTCGTGGGCGCGGGCCACGTCCACCTCGTTCTCGAAGCGGGCGTGCACGGACGCGGAGTGCGTGGTCACCACCGGGACCCGCACACAGGTGGCGGCGACCGGAAGGCGCGGCAGGTCGAGCAGTTTGCGCAGCTCGGCGCGGATGCCCAGCTCCTGCGACGACCAGCCGTCATCGGCGAGTTCACCGGTCCAGGGCACCACGTTGAGGGCGAGCGGCGCCGGGAACGGGCCGAGGTCGTCACCGACGGCCCGGCGCACATCGCCGGGGCTCGTGCCGAGGCCGGTACCGGCGACCAGGGAGATCTGCCGGCGCAGCGCCTCGACACCGGCCTTCCCCTCACCGCTGACGGCCTGGTACGTGGAGACGACCAGCTCGCTCAGACAGAACTCGGCGTGCAGCGCGCCCACCGCCACGCTCATGGCGAGGGTGGTGGCGTGCGGGCTCGCGACGATTCCGCGCGGCCGCATCCGTACGGCGTGCGGATTGAGCTCGGGCACCACCAGCGGCACGTCCGGGTCCATCCGGAAGGCGGCCGAACTGTCCACCACCACCGCGCCCTTGGCGGCCGCGACCGGCGCCCACTGGGCGGCCACGTCGGCGGGGACCAGGAACAGGACGATGTCGGCCCCGTCGAGGGCCTCCTCGCTCAGCGCGAGGACCTCGCACTCCTGCCCGCGGACGAGCAGGGTACGGCCGGCCGAGCGTGCGGACGCGACAAGCCGGACCTCGCCCCAGACATCGGCATGCTGGGACAGGATCTGGAGCATCACCGCACCGGCGCCCCCGGTCGCTCCGACGACCGTGAGCGCCGGCCTGTGGGTCATCGCCCGGTGCCCCCGTAGACGACGGCCTCGTCGCTGTCGGAGTCTAGGCCGAAGGCCGAGTGCACGGCGCGCACCGCGTTGTTGACGTCGTCGGCGCGGGTGACGACCGAGATGCGGATCTCGGAGGTCGAGATGAGCTCGATGTTCACGCCCGCGTCCGACAGGGCCTCGAAGAAGCCGGCCGTGACGCCCGGGTTGGTCTTCATGCCGGCGCCGACGAGCGAGATCTTGGCGATCTGGTCGTCGTAGCGCAGCGACTCGAAGCCGATGGCGGGCTTGGACCGCTCCAGGGCGTCGATGGCCTTGCGGCCCTCCGCCTTGGGGAGCGTGAACGAGATGTCGGTGAGCCCCGTCGACGCGGCGGAGACGTTCTGCACCACCATGTCGATGTTGATCTCCGCGTTGGCGATCGTGCGGAAGATCGCCGCGGCCTCGCCCGGCTTGTCGGGCACCCCGACGACCGTGACCTTCGCCTCGGAGACGTCGTGGGCGACTCCGGAGATGATGGCGTGCTCCACCTGCTGACCCTCCGACTTGGAACGTGGTTCATTGCTGACCCAGGTGCCCTGAAGTCCGCTGAAGGACGACCGCACGTGGATCGGGATGTTGTACCGGCGGGCGTACTCGACGCACCGGTGCAGGAGCACCTTGGAGCCGGACGCGGCCAGCTCCAGCATGTCCTCGAAGGAGATCCAGTCGATCTTCTTCGCCTTCTTCACGACGCGGGGGTCCGCGGTGAAGACGCCGTCGACGTCCGTGTAGATCTCACAGACCTCGGCGTCGAGGGCGGCGGCCAGCGCGACGGCCGTCGTGTCCGAACCACCACGGCCGAGCGTGGTGATGTTCTTCCCCTCCTGGCTGACACCCTGGAACCCGGCGACGATGGCGATGTTGCCCTCGTCGATCGAGGTCCGGATGCGGCCCGGGGTGACGTCGATGATCCGCGCCTTGTTGTGGACCGAGTCGGTGATGACACCGGCCTGGCTGCCCGTGAAGGACTGGGCCTTGTGGCCCATGCTTTTGATCGCCATGGCAAGCAGGGCCATGGAGATCCGCTCTCCGGCGGTCAGCAGCATGTCGAATTCCCGCCCGGCAGGCATGGGTGACACCTGCTCCGCGAGCTCGATCAACTCATCCGTCGTGTCGCCCATCGCGGAAACCACGACGACCACCTGGTGGCCGTTCTTCTTGGCTTCCACGATCCGCTTGGCGACGCGCTTGATGCCCTCGGCATCGGCAACGGAGGAGCCTCCGTACTTCTGCACGACAAGGCCCACGTGCGCTCCTCGCTCATTTCATTACTGCGGTCGGCTCAGTTTAACGAGCGGGCCGGATTCGCCCGCCCCGTATCACTTCGTGAGATGTCCCGCTCACTCCATGACACCGGGCGTGCACCGGCACCGCTCGCACGGGTCTGCCTGCCCGTGCGCCCGCCGGATACGCGGCATGTGTCCGGGCTCACAGGGGGCGGCCCCGCACCGCCGGGCTCGGCGAGCCGATCGTAG
Organism: Streptomyces sp. NPDC048361; assembly: GCF_040651795.1. Lineage (NCBI taxonomy): Bacteria > Bacillati > Actinomycetota > Actinomycetes > Kitasatosporales > Streptomycetaceae > Streptomyces > Streptomyces sp. NPDC048361. The sequence continues at coordinate 16,759 of NZ_JBEZKW010000019.1, read as the reverse complement.
CCCGCAGGGAGAAGGGGCCCGGGGACGCTGCCCCGGGCCCCTCTGTGGCGTTCTCGTCCGTATGGGTTACTGGCCCCGTACGGGTTATTGGCCCACGAACTGCTGGTAGTTCATGCCGTTGCAGCCGAAGGACCGCAGACCGTAGGCACCGCTGTCGTCGATACAGCGGCCGGTGTTCTCGTTCTTGAAGGTCAGCGTGCCGTTGCCGTTGTAGTAGAGCGCCCAGCGCTGGTAGTTCATGCCGTTGCACCCGAAGGACCGCAGGCCGTACGCGCCGCTGTCGTCGATACAGCGGCCGGTGTTGCCGTTCTTCAGGACCCAGTTGCCGTTGGACTGTCCGTACAGGCCCCAGTACTGGTAGTTCATGCCGTTGCAGCCGAAGGCCCGCAGGCCGTACGCGCCGCTGTCGTCGACGCAGCGGCCGGTGTTGAGGTTGCGCAGCGCGCCGGAGTCCAGGGCGCGCACGGCCTGGGCGCTGCCCGGGAGCAGCTTGACGGAGTTGGCCGGCGGGGCGGGGGCGGGCGGGGCGGCCGACGCGGTGCCGGTGCCCACTAAGGCAAGGGCCGCGGCGGCGCCGAGCGCCCCGGCGATCCGGGCCGCGCGGTACGGGATGTGCCGGGAGAGGTTCATGGTCGTCTCCTGTCGGGAGGGCGGACGCACGAGGCCGCCACCGGAAACCGTTCCGGTGCGGCGGTCACCCACCCTGCCCCGCCCGGCCGCCCCCGTCTTTGTACGGAGGCGACACGATCCGGAGCTAACGGGTCCTTTGCCGTACGAGGCCCGATCCGGTCACCAACTGCCGTAATTGGCGCGCGAGTCCGTTGCGGGCCGGCCGGGGCCGCGAGGAGCATCTGCGCGTCCGGACAACCACAGGAAGGTTCGTGAAGGGGTTCCCGCATGGGCGCACCGCCACTCCGCTTCAGACCACCCGGCCCACGCCTGCGGCCGCACGTGCTGGGCTACTTCGGCTACCACTACCCGCCGCACAGCCCGCAGCGCAGACTGCTCTTCCCCGACCCGGCGAGCACCGTCGTCTTCGGGTTCGACGCGCCCGTACACATCGTGGGCCTGGTCGAGCCGGCCCGTACGGTGAGCTGCCGCTCGCGGGCCGATCTCCCGTTCACCACCGCCCTGTTGGGGCACCACCAGGGCGCTGTGCGGGGTGTCGCGGTGCGGCTGACGCCGATGGGCGCCCACCGGCTGTTCGGGGTGGCGATGCACGAGTGGGACGTACCGCATCTGGACCCCGCACATCTGCTGCCGTACGCCCTGCGCCACCTTCCGGAACGGCTGGAGGCGGCGCCCGGCTGGCCGGAGCAGTGCCGGCTCCTGGACGAGCAGCTCGGCCGGCTGCTCGACGGCGGTCCGCGCACGGCTCCCGAGGTCGACTGGGCGTGGCGCGAGCTGGAGCTGCGGCGCGGCAGGACCACCGTGCGGGATCTCGCCGCCACCACGCATTGCAGCGTGCGCCACCTGGAGCGGCGCTTTCGCGAACAGGTGGGGCGCTCACCCGGGGCGATCGCCCGCATTCTGCGGTTCCGGGCGGCGCTGCGGCTGCGGGACAGCGGGCTGCCGCCGGGCCTGGTCGCCGAGCGCTGCGGCTTCCACGACCAGGCCCACTACAACCACGTCTTCAAGGCGGCGACGGGCCTGACCCCGACCCAGCTGCCGACCGCCGTCCCGATGAACTGGTCCACTCAGGGCCGCGCCAACTCCCCTGTATGGGCGCCGACTTGACGGGGCCGGGCGTGCGTTCCGCGCCCGGACCGGGCGCGGGCTTCCTTGGAACGAGGGCCACCTCGATTGGACCGAGGGCTACTTGACGTCACCCAGGCCGAGCGGACCTGCCAGCTCCTGGGCCATCACACGGCCGGCCGCCTCCTCCAGGGCGTCCTCCGTCAGCTCCTCGTCGGTGTCCAGGCCGTCCAGCTCTTCGAGCGGCTGGTTGAGGCGGACGTGGGCGACGAGCGACTGGAGGGCGCGCAGCGCGGCGGAGGCCGTCGAGCCCCAGTTGGAGAAGTACGAGAACTGCCACCACCACAGCGCCTCGGAGGTGCGGCCCGCGCGGTAGTGGGCCAAGCCGTGGCGCAGGTCGGTGACGACGTCGGCGAGATCGTCGGAGATCCGGCACGGCACCGGCGCCTTGCGCGGCTCGTACGGGTCGAAGACCTCGGAGTACACGTCGATGGGTTCGAGGAGGCGGGCGAAGCGCTCGCGCAACTCGTCGGCGTCGGCCTCCGGGCCGAGGTCGGGCTCGTAGCGCTCGTCGGGGACGATGTCCTCGTGCGCGCCGAGCCGGCCGCCGGCCAGCAGGAGCTGGGAGACCTCAAGGAGCAGGAACGGCACCGCGCTGTCGGGTTCGTCGCCCTTGGCCACCTCGGTGACCGCGACGATGAAGGACTCGACCTGGTCGGCGATCTGGACCGCGAAGGAGTCCGGGTCCTGTGTGGTCGCGTGCAGCGTTGCGTCAGACATCGAGTTGACCTTCCTCGTGGCCCGCGTGGGCGTCCTGCCCGTGGGCGTCCTGCCCGTGGGCGTCCTGCGCGGGTGCGTCATACATCGAGCAGCCGCCTTCCTTCGAAGGCCCGGCCGAGGGTGACCTCGTCGGCGTATTCGAGGTCGCCGCCCACCGGCAGGCCGCTGGCGAGCCGGGTGACCTTGAGCCCCATGGGCTTGATCATGCGGGCGAGGTACGTCGCCGTCGCCTCGCCCTCCAGGTTCGGATCGGTGGCCAGGATCAGCTCGGTGACCGTGCCGTCCGCGAGGCGGGCGAGCAGCTCGCGGATGCGCAGGTCGTCCGGGCCGACGCCCTCGATCGGGCTGATGGCACCGCCGAGCACGTGGTAGCGGCCGCGGAACTCACGCGTCCGCTCGATCGCCACCACGTCCTTGGGCTCCTCCACGACACAGATGACGCTCAGGTCGCGCCGCTGGTCGCGGCAGATGTTGCACCGCTCCTCCTGCGCCACGTTGCCGCACACCGCGCAGAAGCGGACCTTGTCCTTGACTTCGAGCAGGGCGTGCGCGAGGCGGCGCACGTCGGTCGGCTCCGCCTGGAGGATGTGGAAGGCGATCCGCTGCGCGCTCTTGGGACCGACGCCGGGCAGCCTGCCCAACTCGTCGATGAGGTCCTGAACCACGCCTTCGTACAACGGAACGCCTCTCGTGGGTTGCTCTGATGCCTACGGTAGTTGCTCTTCGTCCGCCTCAGTAGGGCGGGCGCACGGTTGGCTCCGCGCGACCGGGCGCGCGCGGGGGGACCGGCCCTAGAAGGGCAGGCCGGGCATGCCGCCGAGGCCCTGCGTCAGCGGGCCCAGCTTCTGCTGCTGGAGCTGCTGCGCGTTCTCGTTGGCGGCCTGCACGGCTGCCACGATGAGGTCGGCGAGGGTCTCGGTGTCCTCCGGATCGACCGCCTTCGGGTCGATCGCGAGGGAACGCAGCTCGCCCGAGCCGGTCACGGTCGCCTTGACGAGGCCGCCGCCGGCCTGGCCGTCGACCTCGGTCGCCGCGAGCTCTTCCTGGGCCACGGCGAGGTCCTGCTGCATCTTCTGGGCCTGCTGGAGAAGCTGCTGCATGTTGGGCTGGCCACCACCAGGGATCACGGTTCACTCCGGGTTTCGCTAGGACGGTTCGACGGGCACTCCGAGCCTACGTGGTCGACCGGCGCGCTGCTCCGCAACTCTTTCGAGTGATGCGGTGCGTGTTCCTATACCTGATCAAGGGCTACTTCCGGGCGGAAATACCTGGATACCGCCCCCTGGGCCCTCCATTCGGCGGTAGGAATGGCGGTCGGACGCATCACTACGCGTCAAGCGGCGCACACGCACCGCGAGTGTCACCGGGGTGGGCACGTCTTTACTACGTCCTGTACTACGTCACTACGTAACCGATCACTACGAACCAGTCACCGCGTCACCGATCACTACGTAACCAGTCGCCGCGTCACCGGTCACGGCGTCGCCGGTCACCGCGTCACCGGTCACTGGGGACTGCGTACGTCCACGTGGTCCGGATGCCAGCCAGCAGTGCGGAGGGAGCGGCGGGTGAGCCAGCCTGACATGCAGCCCGAGGGGGCCCCGGGCCAGGCCCGGGGGGACGAGGGCGCGCCGACGGGCGATCTGACCGGGCGGCCGTTCCCGCTCGGCGACTGGGGCGAGCCCGCCGAACGCCTCTACGAGCTGTACCAGTGGGTCGAGACGGGCGCCCTGCGCACCGCGGACTGGTACCTCGCCGACCGGCTGTGGAAGCGCCGCGGCGCGCGTGTCCTGCGGTGCGGTACGGCGGCCGGGGCGATCGCGGGGGCCGTCCTGCCGCTGCTCGACCTGACGCGGGCGCTCGCCGGCGCGGCGGGCTGGGGCTATCTCTGCTTGCTGCTCGGCGCGGCCTGCCTGGCCTGCGACCGCTTCTTCGGGCTCACCTCGGGCTGGATGCGGGACGTCGCCACGGCGCAGGCCGTGCAGCGCCGGCTTCAGACCCTCCAGTTCGACTGGGCCTCGGAGAGCGTGCGCGAGGTACTCGGACCCACGGACGGCACGGCGAGCGAGGCGGCCGAACGCTGCCTCTGCGTCCTGCGCCGGTTCACCGAGGACGTGACGGAGCTGGTGCGGTCGGAGACGGCGGACTGGATGGTGGAGTTCCGCTCGGGGCCCGCGCCGCTGGTCATGCAGACCCTGAGCCCCGCGGCCCCGCGCATGGACGGCGCCCCCGGCCCCGGCCGCTTCCCCCTCCCCCCGGCCACCCGCCCCAACATGCCCCGCCAACGCCCCCCAGAGGGCCCCCGCTGACCCATGCGGTTCCCAGGTGCGCCGGCCTCGGCAGCACGCCCAGTGCGGGCCACCTCAGCCCGTCCGGCTGCCCCGCCCCGGCCCACGCGGGCCACCTCAGCCCGTCCGGCGATTGAGGACGAGGGCCGTTCAGGCCCGAAACGGGGTCTGGGGCGGAGCCCCAGCAACCCCGCCTTCGCCTGCGGACCGTGCCCGCGTCTCGCGCAGTTCCCCGCGCCCCTGGGTGGGCCGACCTTGGCAGCATGCCCGAGCCGCAGGGTCAGCTGAAGATGATCATTGAGCCCTGGGCCAGACTGCGCGTGGCGGCCGCATGGAGCCCGAGCCAGACATGCCGCTCACGCGCGAACGGACTCTCGTCGTACGGGATGGGCCCGGCCGGCTCCTCCAAAGAGGTCGGCCGAGCGGGCGGCTCCGGCGGCGCCGGCGGGTTGGCCGGATCTATCCCGATCGCGGGCCCCACGAACTGGAGCTCCCGCAACAACCCCTGCGCGGAGCCGAGCGGCCCGCCCCCCGCAAGGAGCTCCTCGTTGGACAGCGGCACCGCGAAGTCGACCGGCACATACGCCCCCGCGTGGTCGTAGTGCCACACCAGATGCGACTGCTGAGCCGTCGCCTCGAACATCTCCAGGAGCTGCTCGTAGTCCCCGCCGAGCTCGTCGACCGGCGTCACCGCGAGCCCGCACAGCTGGAGCAGGTAGGCCCGCCGCAGGAAGTGCAGCGCGTCGTAGTCGAACCCGGCCACCGGAGCCACGTCGCCGGAGAGCCCCGGCATGTACGCGAAGACCGGCACGGCCGGAAGCCCGGCCTCGCCGAGCGCCTTGTCGTACGAGGCGATCTCCTCCGCGAACGGATTGTCGGGGCTGTGGCACAGCACGTCGACGAGGGGGACCAGCCACAGGTCACAGGCCAAGACGGGCTCGCTCTCAACTCGTTCGTGCGATGGTCGGGACAGCGTAGTGCGCCGGGCACGCCCCGCGAAGAGCGCCCGTCAACTCCCGGCGGCGGGTGACCGGTTCCCCCCGCGCGCCCCGGTCGCAGAGGTTTACCCACCAGCCCGTCCGTTACTCGGAGCCGCGGGCGTCAGCGCCCCGGCGACACGTCCCAGATCCACACGCCGCCCACCTTGACGCCGGGCCGGCCGAGCAGCCGCGACACCGTCTCGTACAGCTCGGGCGCCCGTGGCTGCGGCTCCAGAACGAGGACGCCGGCCCGCCAGTACGCCAGGTCCGCCCGGGCCTGGTTCTGCCAGTCCGTGCCGATGTCGGGGATCGGCTTGCCGGAGCGGACGTCGCCGAACAGGTTCGACGTCCAGCGCGGTGAGGCCCCGTAGATGCCGATCCGGTCCGGCCCCCAGGGCCCGTTGAAGTAGCCGCCCGGCACCGAGAAGCCGAGGCCCGTCTCCGCCTGCCAGTGCAGCGCCTCCGCCGACCCCGGGTCGGGCAGCGGCACCGGAACCAGGGACTCCCCGGGCCCGACGTACTTCTTCCACATGCCCGACGCGATGAACTCGGGCACTTCGGGGCGCGCGTTGGTCGGGTACGACGTCGGCACGATCGGGAGCAGCGCCAGGGTGATCGCCGTGAACCCGACCGCCTTGTTCAGGCGGACCGGGCTGTGCGCGAGCCGCCCCGCGCCGAGCGCGACGAGCACGCCGAGCACCGGCGCGCAGATCATCGCGACCCGGCCTTCGATCACCGACTCGAAGAGCGGCTGGTGGGCGAGGAGCTTCCACGGCCCGGCGAACACCACGTCCGTGTACGGGATACGGATCTTCTGCCCGAGCGAGAGCACCGCGGCGGCCACCCCGGTGAAGGCCAGCGCCTTGACCAGGGGCCGCCGCCACAGCCGTACGAGGAGCGCGAAGGCGAGCGCCACCAGCGGCCAGCCGTAGAACGCGTTCTGCTCGGTGCGGTTGAGGGCCAGCTTGTCGGCGGTGGCCTCGTCGCCGAAGAGCGAGCGTCCCGCGAAGTCGACGAGCGCGAGCGGCGAATTGCCCGCGCTGTCGCCGTGCAGCACGCTGTGGTAGCTCTGCGCGCCGGCGAACTGCCGGTACAGCGGGTAGGCGAGCAGCACCAGGCAGACCCCGAGCGCGTACGCCGCCCCCGTGGCCAGCGGCCGGAGCGCGGCCCGCGCGACATCGCGGCGGGCCAGCGCGTACGCCAGGGCGAACAGGGCCATGCCGAGCGTGGCGAGGAGCAGTACCTCCTCGCCGAGGAAGATCTGGTAGACCGTGAACAGGCCGAGGACGATGCCGTTCCGGCGCACGTCGCGGCCCTCGCACAGCCGCAGCGCCCGGTCGATGATCAGCGGCAGCATGAACAGGACGCAGAAGTTCGGGTGCGCGGTGCCGTGCGAGACCATCGGCGGCGCGAACGCGGCGAGCGCCCCGCCGAGCCCCGCCGCCCACCGGTTCTCGGTCACGCGGCGCGCGAAGAGCCAGTACCAGGCGTACGCGGTCGCCGATGTCCCCAGGGTGAGGACGAGCGCCCACGTCAGGCTCGGCCCGAACGCCAGCGTGACCGGCGCGAGCGGCACGGACAGGCCCAGCATCGGGGTGTTGCCCATGAGGTTCACACCGTCGGGGAAGTTCTGGACGGTGGTGAACAGCGGGTCGCGCAGATGGGCCACGTTGTCCGCGGTGACCGCGAAGAACCACTCCCACTGGTTCTGGTCCTGCATCGAGTCGGTGAGGTAGCTCCGCCCGAGGCCGTGCCACAGGTTCTTGTAGAGCAGCACCGACGACAGCAGGAACAGGGCGCCGAGCACCAGGTCGACGCGGCGCACCGCGCGCGCCTTGAGCCGGGCCAGCTCCCACAGCACCTTGCCGTAGTCGGCCGCGCCCACCTTGGAGCCCTCCTGGTGCGACCAGCGCACCGGGACCTCGGCGACCGGCCAGCCGCGGCGGCGGAAGAACTGGAGGATCTCGACGTCGATGCCCCAGCCGTCGAGGCGGGCGTCGGCGAACGCGGCGCGCGCCTTCTCGCCGTCGAACAGCTTGAAGCCGCACTGGGTGTCGCGGATGCCGGGCACCGCGACGGCCCGTATGAGCCGGTTGCCCATCCGCCCGAGGTGTTCGCGCAGCCGGCTCTGGTGGACCTCTATGCGTGCGTCGGGGTGAGCGCGCGAGCCGATCGCCGCGGCCGTGTCGCCTTCGGTCATCGCCTTGTCGAGGCGGTCCAACTCCTCGATGGGCGTGGCGAGATCGGCGTCCGTGACCAGGACGCGCCGCCCGTAGGAGGCGAGCACCCCGAGCCGCAGGGCGTGCCCCTTGCCGCGGTTGCTCTCGCTGACGACGACATGGATACGGGCATCGCGGGCGGCGGCTTCCCTCGCCACCCGTACGGTCTCGTCACCCGACCCGTCGTCGACGACGATCAGCTCCCAGACACAGCTGTCGCCGAGGTGGGCGCGGATCGCGTCGAGGGTCGGCGCGAGGCGCTGCTCCTCGTTGTAGGCGGGGACGACGACGCTCAGTTCGACCGCTCCGGCCGGGGGGTTCGTCGTCACCGGGGAAGCCGCTCCGCCCACGTCAGGGATGCGTCGTTGTACGCGGCGATCAGCACCCGCGCCGCCTCGAAGTCGCCCCGGCCCAGCGCGGCGACGACTTCGCCGTGGCCGGTCCACAGCGACTCGCCGAAGTCGCCGTGTCCGCGCAGATGGGGCACGGCGAACACCCAGCTCTGCATGCGCAGCCGGTGCAGGAAGTCGGAGATGTAGGTGTTGCCGGCCAGTGCGCACAGCTCGCGCCAGAACCGCAGGTCGTAGCCGACCAGGATGTTCAGGTCGCCGCACCGCGCGGCCCGCGCCGCCTCCTCGCCGCGCCGCCGCACCGACACGAGGGCCGGCCCGTACGCGTCGAGGGAGCCGGGGACCGCGGCCCGCCGGAATATCCCGTCGACGACCAGGGCGCGCGCCTCGACGATGCCTTTGTAGTCCTCGACGGTGAACACCCGTACGCGGAAGCCGCGGTGCTGGTCGGAGTCGAGCAGGCCCTGCGCGCAGAGGTCGACGAGCGCCTCGCGCACGGGCGTGGCCGAGACGCCGTACTGCTCGGCAATCTGCTTGACCGTGAATTCCTCGCCGGGGCACATACGCCCCGCGAGCACCTCGTCACGGAGCGCGTCCGCGATCTGTTGTCGAAGGGTGTTGCGGGTGACCGCTCCGCTCGCGGGCATGGTTCGCTCCCCTTCTCCGGCTCCGGCCACCCTATGGGGTGCCCGGAAACCGAACAAAGGAGAGCGTACGTTTCCACCCTGACCAGGCCGGACGCGTCGAGCCCGGTGCGGCGGCCCGACGCGTCGGCCGGCGTCAGACGGTGTGCTGGTCCGCCACGGTCAGCGCCTCGTCGAGGACGGCGAGGCCCTCCTTGGCCTCCGCCTCGGTGACGTTGCAGGGCGGCACGACGTGGGTGCGGTTCATGTTGATGAAGGGCCACAGGCCGTTCTTCTTGCAGGCGGCGCCGAACGCGGCCATCGGCGCGTTCTCCGCGCCGCTCGCGTTGTACGGCACGAGGGGCTCGCGCGTCTCCTTGCTGCGCACCAGCTCCAGCGCCCAGAACACACCGGTACCGCGCACCTCGCCGACGGAAGGGTGCCGCTCGGCGATCTCACGCAGCCCCGGCTCAAGGACGGTCGCGCCGATGTGGGCGGCCTGCTCGACGATCCGCTCCTCCTCCATCACCTTGATGGTGGCGACGGCGGCGGCGCAGGCGAGCGGGTGCCCGGAGTAGGTGAGGCCGCCGGGGAAGGGCCGGTGCTCGAAGGTCGCGGCGATCTCGGCGCTGATGGCGACGCCGCCGAGCGGCACGTACCCGGAGCTGACGCCCTTGGCGAAGGTCAGCAGGTCGGGCACGACGTCGTAGTGCTCGCAGGCGAACCACTTACCGGTCCTGCCGAACCCGGCCATGACCTCGTCCAGGACGAGCACGATCCCGTACTTGTCACAGAGCGCGCGCACGCCGGGCAGGTAGCCGGGCGGCGGCGCCATGATGCCGGCGGTGCCCGGCACGGACTCCAGGATGATCGCGGCGACGGTGCCCTGACCCTCGAAGACGATGGTGTCCTCAAGGTGCTTGAGGGCGCGCTCGCACTCCTCCGCCTCGGTGGTGGCGTGGAAGGGCGAACGATAGAGGAACGGCGCCCAGAACCGGGCGACCCCGGCCGAGCCGCTGTCCGACGCCCACCGGCGCGGGTCGCCCGTCAGGTTGATCGCGGTGTGGGTCCCCCCGTGGTACGAGCGGTACGCGCTCAGCACCTTGTGGCGCCCGGTGTGCAGCCGGGCCATGCGGATGGCGTGCTCGACGGCCTCGGCGCCCCCGTTGGTGAAGAAGATCTTGTCGAGGTCCCCCGGGGTGTGCGAGGCGATCAGCCGGGCCGCCTCCGAGCGCGCCTCGACCGCGAACGCGGGCGCGAACGTCGTCATCGTCGCGGCCTGCTCCTGGATCGCGGCGACGACCTTCGGGTGCTGGTACCCGATGTTGGTGAAGACGAGCCCGCTGGTGAAGTCGAGGTAGCGGTTGCCCTCGTAATCCCAGAAATAGGACCCCTCCGCGCCGGCCACGGCGAGCGGGTCGATCAGGCCCTGGGCGGACCAGGAGTGGAACACGTGCGCGCGGTCGGCGGCCTTTACTGCCGCGCCGGCCGTCGGATCGGGGGTGCCTTGAGGGGTCATGGGTCCAGAGTAAGTACGCCCAGGTGGAGCCGACCATGGCCATCCTGTCCACCAGCCCCGCCCCTCCTCGGCATTCCGTCGCGCCCCCAGGCCTCCCACGCGATGCTGGATGCGTCCTGACACCACTTCGGCACCGGGTGCCTACCGCCCGCCGGTACGCGGTGTCCTGCCGTCACTCGCCCCGGGTGCCCTACGGGGGCGCGGGGCTGTGACACGTGCGCGGCTCCGCCGCGGCGGGCGCGACCGGTCGACTCGGGGTGCCCTACAGGGGCGCGGGGCTGTGACACGTGCGCGGCTCCGCCGCGGCGGGCGCGACCGGTCGACTCCGGGTGCCCTACAGGGGCGCGGGGCTGTGACACGTGCGCGGCTCCGCCGCGGCGGGCGCGACCGGTCGACTCCGGGTGCCCTACAGGGGCGCGGGG